>JBOFFD010001210.1:0-1798 GCA_051648425.1 Planctomycetia bacterium | reverse complement strand
CGAAGTCGTAGGCGCCCCAGCCTTGCGGGTTGCGGGCCAGTTCAAGGATTTCCTGCCAGCCGATCGGGCGAACGCCCCATCCGAGAGCCTGCGCCATCGGCTTCCACATGGCGACGACGACGGGCGAATTGACCAGCAGGCGCGGCTTGCCGACGATCCCGCGGTCGTCGTCCGACATTGAATTGCCCAGCCGAATGAACACGCCCGAGGCCGGACTGGTCAGGTGCGCCTTGCGGCTGCCGGAGATGACGTCGTTGATGCACTCGCCCGACCCGGTGGCGACGGCGACGACGCGGATCCGTTTGCCCGTCTTCGTCACCCGACCGAGCGCGTTGAAGGTTGCGGTGACGTCGTTCAGCCAGGCTTCTTTCTCCGAGCCGTAGGTGAAAAGGATTTCGATTTCGTCCGACGAGGCCGCGATCGGCGTCGCGGGGGCTTTCACCGTGCGGGCGACGGCGTCCGGCTTGGACGCCGACGCGACCACGGCGTCGCCGGGCGCCGCGGACGCGTCGTCTTTGGCGGTCGCCTTGGTGGCGAACCGCTGCGCCGGTTCGGCGACCGGTCGTCCAGGGGCGTACATCGCCCAGCCGACGGCGAACAACGCGACGCCGAAGAAAGATCCGGCGAGTATAACCCACGGGAGCGGGCGGCGGCGCACATTCGCCTCGATGCGATCCACCATCGATTTCGAGTCGGCGGGCTGAACGACCGTCGACCGGGTATCGGGCGGCAGGTTCGCCCCGACCGAAGTCATGCCGGCGCGACCGGCCCCGGTGCGCGGGCCGGAAGGCGGCACCCAGGTCGGGGCCCCCGCGACGCCCGGCCGGCGCGACGTGGAGACCGCCGACTGGGACTCGACGTAGCTCAGCGGCGTGTTCATCGACGGCGTCGAAGCGCTGGCGCCCGCGGACAACGAGGTCGGAGCGTCGGCCGGCGCCGTCGACGGTTCCCCGCCGAAAGAATAGCGAGCCTTCAGCATCGACCGAGCCGCCGCATTGAACGGCTGCGTCATCCGCTGCGCGAACGGCAAGAGGGCGTCGATGACGTGGGCGGGCGACGCGAAGCGGTCGTCGGGACGCTTCGCCATCATGATTTCGAGGATCTCGGCGACGCCGTCGGGAACGTTCGGGGCCAGCTCGTGAATCGGCCGGGGATGCTGCATCTGGTGCATCACCAGCTTCTGCGGCAGAGTGGCGTTGACGAACGGCGGCTGGCCGGAAAGCAGGAAGTACAGCGTGGCGCCGAGGCTGTAAATGTCGGTCCGGCCGTCGACTTCGCGGGCGTGCATCGACTGTTCCGGCGACACGTAGTCGACCGTCCCCAACAGTTGCTGCGGGTCGGCCATCGTCAGCGAGCCGTCGCGTTCCTCGAAGAAGAACGCCAACCCCAGGTCGACGATCTTCACCTGGCCGGTGCCGTCGACCAACAGATTGCCGGGCTTGATGTCACGGTGGATGAGGCCGGCCGCGTGCGCGTGTTGCAGACCGGCGCACGCCTGACAGACGAAGTCGGCCGCGTACGCCGCCGCGACCGGCCCGAACTGGCCGATCAATTCCTGCACGCTCATGCCGCGGACGAGTTCCATGACGATGAAGAGTGCGTCGTCGTTGGAATCGAAATCGAACGCCTGGATGATGTTCGGGTGGTTCAGCGTGGCGATGGCGCGAGCTTCGCGGTGAAAGCGGTCGCCCAGCGAGCCGGCTCCGATCGACTTCGGCAGCACCTTGACGGCGACCTGCCGCTTCATGGCGACGTGTTCGGAGAGATAAACCTTCGCCATCCCTCCTTCGCCCAGCAT
>JBOFFD010001209.1:0-5703 GCA_051648425.1 Planctomycetia bacterium | reverse complement strand
GGCGTCGTGGTCGCCGGCGGCGGTCAGGGCGGCGCGGCGGCGGGCGGTCGCGGCGCGGTGGTCTTCGAGGGCCAGGTCGACGTCGGCCGTGCGGTGGATGTACGCCCGGTTTTCGGCGGCGCGGCGGGTCGATTCCCCCAGCCGGCGGGCCAGGTCGACCTGGTCGTCGACGGCCGCGGTCGCGTCGGCGAAAAGGTCGGCGGCCGCCGCTTCCGCGCCGGCGAGCAGGCCGTCGGCGTCTGCTTGGCCGGCCGTCCAGGCCGCCCACGGCGACGACGATGCGTCGTCCCAGTCCCCGGCGACGTCCTGCCACGCTTCCGCCGCGTCGGCGGCGAACGCGCGGTCGAGCGCTTCGATCCGGCGGGCGGCGTCGTTCGCGCGGTTCGTCGAAGTCGTCGTGAACTGCTCCGTCAGGAGTTGGTCGAGGTCGAAGAACGAAAGGTCGTCGAGCCGGCGTTCGCCGATCTCCGTGCGGCGGGCGACGACTGAAGCGTCGGTCAAGGCGACGACGGCAAGACCTTCCCGTTGGTTGTAGAGCCGCGAGAATTGTTCCAACGCCTGGTCGCGGCGGTCTCGGGCGGCGACGTAGAATGCGTTGACGTTCGTCCAGTTCGACGCCTCGGCGCCCGACAAAACCTTGTCTTCGACGGCGGCGGCCAACCCGTCGGACGTCGTCGAGCCGGAGACAAGGTAGCGGTCGTCGACGATCCGCAACCGTTCGCGGTCGAAGACGTACTGCTGTTCGATCGCCGCCGTCGCGCGGCGGTAGTCGGCTTCGGCGGCGGCGCGGTCGCGGGCGAAGGTCTTGTCGGCCGTCGCCTGTGCTCGTTGACGCTTCGCGGCGGCAACGGCCGAGTTCCTGGCCCGGTCGGTCTCGGCGCGGGCCAACGGTTCGAGCAACCGATGGTCCTCCCGCGTTTCCCATGCGGCGCCGGTACGGAGGTCGGCTGTGTGGCGGGCGCGGGCGGCGTCGAGGAGGGCGGTCCGGCTGGACCAGTCGGCCCGCGCGGCCGCCCGTTCGGCGACGAAGGTCGTCCAGCCTTCGAGGGCTTGCAGGTCTTGACCGTCCGAGCCGACGACGAAGGAGACGAAGGACCAATCGCCGCCGGACGTTCGGGCGGCGACGACGTGCCAGCCGTCGCCGAGGGCCGGCGCCGCCTCGAACCGGCCGAACTCGTTCGCGACGACGAACAAGTCGGCGACGCCGTCGCCGGTCCAGTCGAGGTCGACGGTGGCGCCGGCCGCGGTCGTCCCGGTCAAGGCGGCGGTTGCAACGAAGTCGTCGCCGGTGGCCGTGGCGAGGGCGACGGTGGTCGAACCGGGGCCGGGCGCGGCGACGGTCAACGGGAGGGAGGTCCACGGCGAGACGGCGCCGGCGTAGACGGTCCGCGCCCGCAGCGTGTAGGAACCGGGCGCGAGGGTCGACGGGGTGTAGAGGAACCGGCCGTCGAGGCCGGCGACGGTCGTATCTTCGATGGTCGACTCGACGCCGTCGAGGTCGATCTCCACGCGGACGAAGCCGGGCGCCGCCCCTTGCTCGACGACGCCGTGAATCGACGGGTTGGAGGCCGAAGCCGTCGCCCGCTGCAAGGAGGCGACGCCGACGCCGCCTGCGACCGAACCGACGAACGAGGCGGCGGCCGTCGCGCCGACTTGGTAGGTTCGGTCCTCAAAGACGATGCGGGCCAGTTCCAAATCGCGTTCCAAGTTGGCGGCCGACACGGTCGCCGTGTACCATTGGTCGGCCTCGGCGCGGCGCTGGGCGACGGCGAGTTCGCCGGTCGCGGCGGCGATCCGGCCGGCGGCGGTGGTCGACGCCGTCGCGGAGGCGTCGACGTACACATAGGCGGCGTCGGCGTCCGAAACGGCGAGGGCGGCGCCGGCCTTCGCGACGGTCTCCGTCCAAGTCGTGGCGGCCGAGCCGAGGGCGCCGGCGCGGGCGATTTCGGCCCGACCCAGGGCGCGTTGGTAAACCTTTTCCTCGTCAGCGTCGGTTTGACCCAAGGAGTGATTCGCGCCAAGAGCGTCGAACCGCCTCGCTCGGACGGCGGCCGCGACGTCGCGGGCGTAGTCGGCTCGGGCTTCGGCCCCGGCGGTCGAGGCGAGGGCGTCCGCGCCCACTTTCGCCGCTTCAAAGGCTCGCCCGTTTCGCGCCTGCCGCAACGAAAGCGCCTGGGACGCTCCGAACTCCGCGACGGCCAGATCTCGCCGCGCCGCCGCTCGGGACTCCACGTGCTGCAACTGCGCCGGAGTATGCAGCGACCGAATCGAGACGACGCGGGCGTCGAGTCGATCGGCGGCCGACGTCGCGGACTGGCCGGCCGAAAACGTCTTGTAGTGCACGAATTCGGCACGCAAATCGCCGAGCCATTCGCCGTACGCCGTCCAATACCGCTCGGTCCACGAACCGTCGTCGGCGTCGGCGGCCTCATCGGCGGCGCGACGCAGGTGGTAGTCGACGGCCGCGTCCGCCGTCGTCGCCGCCCTCGTCCGCGACAACCCAACGAGCGATCGAGCCCGAGAGGCGGCGACGACAGCCGTCGCTTCGTCGAACGCGGCCCAGACTGTGTAGGAAGCGACTTCGTGAGCCTGGTCGGCGGCGGCAAGGTCTGCTTTCCAAGTCCCAGCGGCGGTGGAAAGCGTCACTTCGTAAAAATCGTCCGACAGGTTCAAGGCCGTCGTGTAGGTGAGTTCGGCATCCCCCGAGGCTCTGGCGAGCGCGACTTCGGCGCCGGCCAAGGCATTGATGTAGGAGTCGTAGTGTTCGCCGAGGTACCGATGGGCCGTCGTCAAGGCGCTTCCGGCGGCGCGTTGCAAGTTTTTGTTGAGAAACTCCAACGCCGACTGGTACCGCCGCCAATCGTCCCCGGTACGGTCCGACTTGGTCCACTCGGCGTTCGCCTCGGCCGCCGCCGACTCGGCCGTGAACCGCTCGTTCGCGGCGACGGCCCCCATCCAATTGTCCGCCGCTTGCTGCGACGCCGCCCATTCGGCCGTGGCGTTCAGCAAGGCGGTCTTCAAAGCCGCCTCGGCGAAGGCCTCGCTCGAAAGTCGCTGCCGCAGTCCTTGGGCGTACGAGATCGACGCGACTTGGTCGGCGTTGGCTTCCACGACGGCGTAGACGCTTTGGGCGGCGGTTTTGGTCGATTCACGGTCGTACTCGGCGTTGGCCAGCGCCATTTCGCGGACGAAGGTCGGGTCGGGGACGCCGAGACCGGCGACGACGAGGGTTCTCACGGCGACGACGAACGCCCGATTCGCCTCCGCCGCTTGGGCGTGGTAGCCTTGCAGAGGATCAGTGGGCGACGCCGGGACGGCGGCGAGCGCCGCCCACGCGGCGACTTCGTAGTCGGCCGTGGCCAGCGCGATCGTACCGCGGTAGTTGGAAGCAAAGCCCGCAAGGTCGATCCGCAGGTCGCGGTCGACGTCGAGACGGTCGAGTCCGGCAATGCGATCCGCTTGGATGCTGGCGCCGACGAAAATCCGCCAGGCTTCCGCCGAAGCGCCGTCGAACCTCTCCTCCGCCTCGGCGACGCTGGTCGAATACGTCCGGTCGGCGTTCGCCTTGATCGTCGAAGCCCGCACCCGCACCGCCGCCCGCTCGTCGACTACGGGATCGCCCAGGGGAGCGACCTCTTCCGACGGCTGCAAAAGCTGCCGCGACAACGCGACGTGGAATTCCTTGACCGCGTCGGCGTATTGATCGGACAGGCCGGCGGCCGTGCTTTCATACTGGTTCTGAGCTTCTTCCGGCGAAAGTCCATCCCGCACCGCTTTGTAGTGGTCACGGCCCGCAATGAAGAGCTGTTCGCTCAACGACCGGGCTTCGGATGAAAACCCGTTCAACAGCGCCGACACGAAGTCACGTTGATCGAGGGGATCGACGCCGGCGTTCCAATCAAAGGTAAAGTAGTGTCCATCAATATGGCCGATTGGACCATACCAAAGGCCGTGACCGTACCATCCGCCATGACCATTCCATCCGCCTAGACCATGCCATCCGCGGAAGTCGTAGGACCAACTTGTTGTAAAGGTTCGTTGGAAAGACGCCTGACCAGCAGTGTTTTCCCAGTTTTCATCGACGGCTTCAAAGTTGGAAAAAGTGAGCGAGTGCGTTTTCCGGTAGGTCGCATCCGCCCCGTCCTTCGCCAAACGGGCTTCCGCCGACGCCAGGGCGCGACGGTAGATCCATTGCGACGCCGTCGCGGCGTCGGCATGGGTTTTCTGGATCTCCGCCCGTCGATCGGCGGCCGCGACGAGCGCGTTCTGTTCCGCGACGACTCGATCGCGTTCCGCGTCCGCGAAGTCGACGGCGTACTGCCGGCGGGCGCTTTCGAGCGGATCCGTCGGAGTAGGAATCGAATCCTGCTCTTGAAAGTAACCTTCGGCCCGAGCGACGGCGTAGGTCCGTTCGGCTCGGGCGAGGTCGTAGTCGCGATCCTTTTGATACTGCGCGTCGGTGACCGAGTAGTCGCGGGCGGCGTCGGCGAGCGCCAGTTCTTCGGTTTCTTCGTGTCCGGCGATCGCGACGAGGCGATCCCTTTCGGCGTCGGCAAGGGCGTCGGCCAGGTTCGCGTCGATCCGCCGGTCTTCGGTGACCCGCACGTCAACTGCTTTTTCCCAACCTTTCATAAACGTGCCGACGGCTGCCGTGTACTCCCGTCGCCAAACGCCGAGCGCATTCAGTCCGTGGGGATGGAATCTGGGGTCGCGTCTCCTGTTTTGTTCGGCGAAGTCGTCTTCCGCTTCCTGATTTCGCCGGTGCTGCTCCACCCACAAATCGTGCACTTTCTGATTATAAGCAGTATTGTCGATCGATCCGGCGTCGCGCTGTCGAGCCGCCCGATACACACCGATGTTGTAGTCCCAATACGCATCATTCCGTCGAGTATCGTGCGTCTCCTGGTCGACCAAAGCTTGAGCGGCCCTGGCCTGTCTGTCGGCGAACATACCGGCGTCGGCCTTGAGCCAAGCGACGACGCTCCCTTCGCCCGCCGACTGGTCGAGCCCCGAATGGGCCTGGTCGTATCTGGCTCGTGAATCAGAGGAAGCGGCGACGGCCGCGCGTCGGGCCTCCGCGTCAGCGAGCTTCTTGTCGAAATCGGCCTTGCTTGTTCCAAGTCGACGAGCGGCCGCCTCGTAGATTTCGGTCTGGCGACGCAACCACGCCGCGTCGGCTTGTTTGTCCCGATAGGTGTTTTCCAACATCAACGTCTCGGCGCGGTACGTCGAACCCGGATCGGCGTTCGCGGCCGACCAAGCCGCCGTCGCCGCAGCGGCGGCGCCGAGCAACGCTCCGTTGTACTGGTACTCGGCGTTCGCCTTCGCCAAGTCGCGCAGATTTTCCGCCGCGATCACCGCGTCGACCCTCGTCTTTTCCGCCGAAGCGATCGACGCTGCGTGGGTTTTGTCGGCCTCCGCCGCCGCTTTCTCATAGGTCGATTGCGCAGCGGCGGTGACATCGATCCGGTGTCGCCGAATCATTAATTGCGCGAAGAGGTAGTTCTCCGTCGGATGTTCCATCGCCAGCCGGTAGTCGGCCTGGGCCTGCAGATCACGGGATCTTTGGTTTCCAATCGCCACAATATGAGCGTTGTCGAAGTCGCGCAGGATTCCCAAGTCTTCTTCGTCTGGGTACTCGGAGACTTCCGCGCGATCGGCTTGAGGCCCTTCCATTTCCTGGTCGTATTTCGCCTGGCTGTC
>JBOFFD010001208.1:0-6711 GCA_051648425.1 Planctomycetia bacterium | reverse complement strand
TTGATCCTGCCCTTGGCGATGACCACCGTCTGCCTGGCGGTCGTCGGCGTCATGATGCTGGAAGTGATGCGCAACGCCATCACCTATCAGCAGCCGTACCCGATGTCCGGGCCGATCGTCTCCGCCGTGTACGAACAGGTGAAGGGGATCGTCGGCAAGTAAATCGTCCGCCGACGACCGCGATCCGCCCTTGACCGATTCGTCGGGACGGGGCATCAGACGGTCGAAACAAGCGAACCGCGACGCACCCCGGGACTGTTCCTTGGGTGCGTTTTCGTTGGAGGACCGGATGACGACCACGCCGCACCGTCCGCCGACGATCGGCCGCCGCCCGCCCGCTCGGACGGCGCGCCTGACCGTCTTCGCCGCCGCTTGCTCCTTGCTCGGCGCCGGGTGCGCGTCGACTCGGGGCGTTCAGCCCCGCGAACTGAACTACGACTTGCAGTCGCGGCTCGATCAAAGCGAGTCGAAGATCGACACCCTCGCCAAACAAGTGGAACTCGAGAAGGAGCGGACGGCCGAGGCCGATCGTCTGGCCGACGGCCGCAAGGAAGTCGAAAACGTTCTGGAGCGTCGGCTGGAAAACCTGCGCGAGGAGAACGACCGGCTGCACGCCTCGATGGCCGGCTTGGTGATGAACGCGGCCGGCGCGAAGCCGGCGGCAGGCGGCATTACGAACGTCAGCGGTCGGGCGCCGGCGTCCGAGTACGGACTGCCGCCGTCGCTCGTCACCCGTCTCAATGATTTCGCGAAACGGCATCCCGGCGTCGCCTTCGACGAGGATCTGCGCGTCTGCCGGTTTGAAAGCCGATCCGTGTTTCTGGGCGGCGGCGACAAGCTTCAAGACGAGGCCATGAAGACGCTGAAGGAGCTTTCCGGCCTGCTGAACGTGCCGGAAGCCGCCGCGCTGAACTTGTCGGTCGTCGGCCATACCGACCCGAGCGTCTCCGTGCCGTCGGAACTGGTGAATCTGCATCCCACCGAATGGCACCTCGCCGCCCATCAGGCGATCGCCATCGGTCAGTTCCTGGAAGAAAACGGCGTGGCGTCGACCCGGCTGGGCATCCTCAGCTACGGCGGCCAGCAGCCGGTCGACGGCGGCCGACCCGTCGGCAACCCGGCCGGCGCGAAACCGGTCCATGCCCGCGTCGAAGTCTTCCTCCTGCCGGCCGACCCTCCCGCCGATTGATTCGTTCCGCTGGTGACTCACCCCCCACGTCGCCCCGTCGGCAAGGTTTGCGACGGTTGGTGCGGCGATCGAAGGTTCGTCGCCCTTCGGACTGGCGGCCGCCCGCGCGATTCGCCATAATAAAATAATCCGTCACGGATATGATGTTCCTGCGAACTATACTATAATGTCCGTTGCGCGGGTGTTGGTCCCTTCTTTTTCCGTAGGCTCGGCGGAGGGCTTGCCGTGATCGCCAAAGGCAGTCTGTATCTGGCGGTTCTTTCGACGTTGTTCGTGGGCGGATCGGCGTCGGCCCAGCAAAACGCCTACTGCCTGCTGAACTCCGGCAACGGCGTGATGTCTTCGAGCTATCGCGGGATGTTCGGCAGCACAGCGTACGACCTGTGGCCGAATTTGATTCCGAAGGACCAGCCCAGGCCGCGACGGGTTTCGTCCGGTGCGTTGGTCCTTCAAAGTTCGTTCCTGCCGGCCCCGCGCCCGATCGGTTTCGTTTCCAACATGTATCCGTCGCAGCGGTACGACCCGCAGTTCGTCGCCTTTCAAAACGAATCGTACCGCCTCCAGCGGGAGATTGATGAACTACGACGGGACGAAGAAGCCGGCGCCGCGAATCCCGCCCCCGAAAGCGACGGCCAGGCGCAAGTGCACGAAGACCGAAGCCGCAATGCGTTGAACGCCGGCAAGCGGTTGTTCGCGGGCGGCGCCTACAGCCGGGCTGCCGAACGTTTCCGCGACGCCGCCCGCCTGAATCCGACCGAGGCCGGACCGTCGTTCCATTTGGCGCAGGCGTTGTTCGCGCTGAAGAAATACGACCAGGCGTTGGCAGTGGTCCGCGAAGGATTGAATCGGAACGCGAAGCTGCTCGACGCCGATTTCAATCCCCGGCTGCTGTACCGCGACCCGGCCGACTACGACCGGCAAGTCGCCGATCTGGCGGCCAAAATCAAGAGCAACGGCTTCGACCGGACGGCCACGCTGCTTATGGGGTATCAACTGGCGTCGACCGGCGACGGCGATGCCGCTCGGCCGCTCATCGAAAAAGCCGGGATGCTCGGTCGGAAGGATCCCTCGGCCGCAGCCCTCCTGGGTGTACTGGACCGACGGGCCGGCGTGGCGCCCGAAGAACCGGCGGACGAAGAACTGGCGGTCGACCCGAGCGGATTCGGCTCCGACCGTCGGGCGCGGGCGGTCCGGCAAGCGCGGTGACGGTCGATCGGCAAGACGCGGCGTTGCGGTTCCTTTCACGTACGGTCGATGGGGTGGAGCATGTCGAAGTCTTTTCTGCCTAGCCTGGCCTGCGGCGTGGTGCTGTTCGGCGCGGCGGCCACCGCCGACGCCCAGTGCTATCCCTGTCCTCAGGGCGGGTTCGGACCGCAGGTGCGTCTCATGCCGGCGCCGACATCGATCGTCATGCCGCGCCCGCCTGCCGAAAAGCCGACCGGCATCCCCAGGAATTCAAGCCGAATTTCGCTGAATGAGTACATCTACCGCCGCGGTGCCGTGTACGTCGTTCCGGAACCGCAGACGCCGCTCATCTATCGCAACGAGTATCTTGCGTTGGAGGCGGAACGGCTTCGCTTGGAACGAGAAATCCGCAAGCTGGATTCGGAGAACGTCGCGTACAAACGGCTATCGGCCGAATCCACCAAAAGCGTCGGCGCCGCCGCCGTGCGAATCGACCGCAGCCGCGCCGCCGTCGACGGCGGCGGACGGCTTTTCGCCGCCGGTTCCTACCTTCGGGCGGCCGACCGTTTCAAGGACGCCGTTCGTCTCCATCCCGATGACGCCGCCCCCGCCTTCCACCTCGTCCAAGCGTTGGTGGCGGTGAAGAAATACGTCGAAGCGGCCGACGCCCTTCGCGAAGGACTTCGTCGCGATCCGGACTGGCTCGACGCCGGCTTCGACCCCAAGGTGCTGTACGGCGACCCCGCCGACTTCGACGCCCACCTCGGCGCTTTGGCGCTGCGCGTCCGAACGAAGGCGTTCGACCGGCCCGCCGTCCTGCTGCTCGCCTATCAACGGATGTTGACCGGCGACGAAGCGGGCGCGCGGGTGATGCTCGACCGTTCGCTGCAACTCGACGAAGGCGACGCGGCGGCGAGCCGATTAGTTGATCTTCTCGACGAGCGCACCGGTCGGGTTCGCCCCGAAGCCGAAGTGGCGGAAGCGACGGCCGTGGACGAAGCGGACGAGCCGAAAGGTTTTGGTTCCGATCGGCCCCGCCCGGCGGCGGCCCCCCGCGTCAAACTCAAACGCTAAACTATTAGGTGGAGGCCCGACGGCGGTCGCACTGCATTTCCAACGCGGCCGCTCGATCGGCTCCAAAGTGCATGGAACGGACGCAATGAACCGTTTTGCAATTGCGGCGAGCATTCTTGGTTTGTCGTTGGTCGGCGGGCCGGACGCCTTCGGTCAGGCGTTCAAGCCGTCGACGTTGTCCGACGCCGCCAATCGGCTTCCCAACCAGAGGAAGTTCCCCAGCGGCCCCCCGCGACCAGCCCCCAACCCGCCGAAACCCGGCGACCCGGCGAAGCCCGGCGTTCCCTCGGTCCCCATCACCGGCACCGTCGGTTTCGTGCCGTTCGGCTTCGGCTTCGGCGGTCCCGGCTATCCGTACGGCGGCTACGGCTCGCCCTACGGCGACCCGTATTTCGATTCGATGGAAGCGCGAAACGAACAACTGCGCCGGCAGCGGGAATACCTCGCCCAAGAACAAGCCGCGCGGAAGAGCGCGCAAGACAGTAAGCGGAAAGGTTCGGAACTGACTCGCAAGAAGAACGAGTTCAATCGGGCGAACTCGGCCATGGAAACCGGTGGTAAGTTGTTCTCCGCGGGCTCCTACAACCGGGCGGCCGACCGCTACCGTGAAGCCAGCAAACTGATGCCCGACGACCCCACGCCGCTGTTCCTGCTCACCCAAGCTCTTTTCGCTTCGAAGCAGTACGAGAAGGCCGCCGTCGCGCTGCGCGACGCCCTGCGCATCGACCCGCAGTGGCTCGACCTCGAGTTCGACGCCCGGCAAATGTACGGCGACGACGCCGACGCGCTGCTGACGCAGATGTCGGACTTGGCGGCGAAGCTGCAACAGAACCCGGCCGACGAATCGTCAATGTTGCTGCTTGGCTATCAACTCTTCGTCACCGGCCAGAAGGACCGCGCCCGGAAGATCATTCACCAGGCGGCCAAGCTCGACAACGGCGACCCGGCCCTCAAGCCGTTCCTGTCGCATTTCGATCGCGAAGACGGCATCGCCGTCGCCCCCGCGCCGAAACCGGCGAAGGTCGTTCCCGCGGAAGTGCCGGCCGACCCGAACGGCTTCGGCGCCGACCGCATCCGTCCGCCCGCCCCGAAGGCGATCCGCTGACCGCCCATCGTCACGGATGCGCCTTCGGAATCAGGCAAGGACGAAGTCCGACTTTGTGGTGTAGGCGTCTCGCCTGCACGAATCCTGAGAGCCGATGGTGCGACGGATTCATGCAGGCGGGACGCCTGCACAACAACGGACCCTCCTTTGGTCAGCCGCTGGTGGGCTGGTCGGCGTCGTGCAGCAGGCATGACGCCCAATGGCCCGGCCGATGTTCCGTCAAAAGCGGCGTGACATCGGCGCACTGGTTCATGACCTTCGGGCACCGCGGAGCGAAGTCGCAGCCGCGTTTGTCCGCCGTTGGGCTGGGCACTTCCCCGCGCAACAGAATCCGGCGGCGCGACGCCTCCACCACCGGATCGGGAATCGGAATCGCCGACAGCAGCGCTTCGGTGTACGGGTGCAGGGCCTCGCCGTAGATGCGGTCGTACGGCGCCTGCTCGACGATCTTTCCCAAATACATCACCGCCACCCGATGGCTGATGCGCTTCACGACCGACAGGTCGTGGGCGATGAACAGGTACGACAACCCCCGCCGTTCCTGCAGTTCCATGAACAGGTTGCACACCTGCGAACGGATCGACACGTCCAGCGCCGACACCGGTTCGTCGCACAGAATGACCTTGGGATTCAGCGCCAGCGCCCGCGCGATGCCAACCCGTTGACGCTGCCCGCCGGAAAACTCGTGCGGGTAGCGGCGGGCGAAGGTCGGATCCAGGCCCACCTCGTTCATCAAATCGGCGGTGCGGTCGCGGATTTCCCCGCGCGGGTGCAGTCGGTGGATGCGCATCGGCTCGGCGACGATCTCGCCCACCGTCATCCGCGGATTGAGCGAGGCGAACGGGTCTTGAAACACGAGTTGGATATGGCGGCGCAGCCGACGCATCGCACCGCCCGACGCCTTCGCCAGGTCGTGGATTTCGGGCTTGGCGGGGTCGTCGGAGACGTCGAGCAGGGCTTGTCCGGCCGAGGGGGCGACAAGCCGCAGGATGGCGCGGGCGAGGGTCGACTTGCCACAGCCCGATTCGCCGACCAGCCCCAACGTTTCGCCGCGGTGCAGGTCGAACGAAACGCCGTCGACGGCGCGCAGCCGTTTGGGCGGCGCCCGCCAACCATCGCCGGGGACCTCGAAGTGAACGTGCAGATCTCGCACGGACAAGATCGGCGCTGAAGTGTCGGCGGGCAAGAGACCTCCTTCGGCGCTGCCGCCGGTTCGATTACGAATTAGTCGTCGCCGGCGGGCGGATTTCGACGAAGCACGCTCGATGGCGGTCTGGTTCGTCGGCGAGCGGATCGAGCGTCGGTCGTTCGGACTTACACCGCTCGACGACGTACGGACAGCGTGGCGCGAAGGCGCACCCCACCGGCAGTTTCGTCAAGTCGGGCGGCGCGCCGCCGATCGTCTGAAACCGTTCGCGACGGTCGTCGTCCAAGCGGGGCACGCTGGCAAGCAGCGCCTTGGTGTACGGGTGGGCCGGGGCGGCGAACAAGCGAGCCGTCGGCGCCTTCTCGACGATCCGCCCGGCGTACATCACGTAGATTTCGTCGCAGAAACCGGCCGCTACGCCCAGGTCGTGCGTGATGAGCACCACGCTGGCCCCGTGGTCGCGCCGCACCCGCTGCATCAGTTCCAGAATTTGCGCCTGGATGGTCACGTCCAGCGCCGTGGTCGGTTCGTCGGCGATGAGCAGGGCGGGGTTGCAGGCCAGCGCCATGGCGACCATCGCCCGTTGCCGCATCCCACCCGAAAAATGATGCGGATAGTCTCGCGCCCGCCGCGCCGGATCGGCGATGCCCACCTCGGCGAGCAGTTCGACGGCCCGTTTCCACGCCTGCGATGAGCTCGCCTTGCCGTGGACGATCAGCGGTTCGGAAATCTGGTCGCCGATGGTCAGAAACGGATTCAGCGAGGTCATGGGGTCCTGGAAAATCATCGCCATCCGGTTGCCGCGCCGCTGGCGCAGTTCGGCGGGCGACAAGGTTCGCAGGTCGACCCCCTCGAACTCGACGGCGTCGGCCGACACGACGGCCGGGGGCGACGCGATCAGCCCCAGAATGGTCATGCTGAGGACCGACTTGCCCGAACCCGATTCGCCGACGATGCCGACGGCCCGGCCGGCCTCGACCTTCACGTCGACGCCGTCGACCGCGCGCACGA
>JBOFFD010001207.1:0-3561 GCA_051648425.1 Planctomycetia bacterium | reverse complement strand
AGCCGGCGCGGCGGAGTTCGCGGACGGGGTCGGCCGCCGAGCGCCAGTAGCCGGGGGCGACGATGGTCAGCCGGACGCTGGCGCCGCGGGCGGCGAAGGCGGCGGCGAGGCGGGCGACCGGCGGCGGTTCGTCGTGGATCACCCGGCCGAGGGCGTCAATGGTTTCGGTCCGCCACGGTTGCCAAAGTACGTCGACGACCGGGGCCGACGACGCGACGCCGAGGCGGCGGCGGTGCTCGGCGACGATCCGCTGGAGGACGACCGGCGCCGAGCGGGCCAGGGCGGCGGGGGAGTACGTTTCTTCGACGCGGCGCAGCGCGGCGGCGGCGAGACGGCGGCGGAACGGTTCGTCGTCGAGGCAGCGCAGGATGGCGTCGCGCCAGGCGGCGCGGCCGTCGGCGAGCAGGCCGTCGACGCCGTCGTCGACGGCGCGGTGGTAGGCGTCGGTGGGTGAGGCGATGGTGGGCACGCCGACGGCGGCCGCCTCGAAATATTTGAGTTCGCTTTTAGCGTCGTTGAAGTCGGTCGGCTGCAACGGAACGAGGCAGACGTCGACGCGGGCGACTTCGGCCGGCAGGTCGCGCCAGCCGACGAGCGGCCGGCGTTCGACGCGGCCGGCCTCCCCGACGAAGGGCGCGAGGTCGGCGTACTCGGCGAGGTCGAGGTCGCCGACGACGACGAGGCGGACGTCGGAGCGGGCGGCCAGTACGTCGGCGACGGCCGGCGCCGCGACGCGGAAGTCGTTCTGGTGGGTCTTCGAGCCGCTGAAGTAACCGATCCGCATCACGCCGTCAGCGACGGGCGGATTTTCCCGCAGCCGGCGGGAAATCGCCCACTGGTCGTCGTTCATGGTGTTGGGCAGCAGGTGCGCGGACCGGCCGGCGGCGGCCGCCCGGTCGGTCAGGAACCGCGTTGGTCCGGTGAAATACGTGCATTGTCGGAGCGCGGCGCGGAAATGATGCAGGAGTTGCATACCAACGGCGGCGTTGCAGAACTTGAAGGCTTCGATCCGCGAAAGGGCGTTGGGGTCGAAGACGAAGTCGTCGACGTCGTAGACGGCGGCGGTCCCACGTTCCCGCAGGGCGTCGAGCATCAGCGCCGTTTCGGGTCGTGGTTCCAACCGAAAGAAGACGACGACGTCGCAGGCGGCCAGTTCATTGAAGCGGTCGACGACGTCGTCGACGGCGACGCGGACGGCGGCGACGCCGGATTTTTCGAGGGCGGCGGCGACGTTGTCGATGCGGTAGCGGATGGATGGGCCGTCGTGGGCGGCGGTCGGCGCGAGGTAGCCGACCTTGAGGCGTCGGAGGGCGGGAGCGGCCGGCGGCCCGGCCCACGACGGACCGGGGGCGCCGCATGCGGGCGGCACGACGCCCGACGGCGCGGGAATCCGCAGGTCCTTGAGGGCGGCGCGGGGCGTCGGCTTCTTCGGCGGCGGCAGCGGCCGGCCAAGCATCGCGCGAAAGCGGCGACGGGGGGCGTCGAGCAGCAAACCGCCTAGTTTACGGGCGAGCTTCAAAACCGAATCATGAGCGGCGACGACGCCTTCCAACCGGCGTTCGGCGGCGTCGGCCCGACGGCGCGCCGCTTCGAGCCGATCGGCGGCGGTCGTCAATCGCTCCAACAAGACGTCCTCGACGCGGCGAAGATACTCGACCTGCCGCCGCATAGTGCCGGCGACCGACCGGGCGTCGAGAACCCCCTGGCGGAACTCCCCGGCGGTGCCGTCGAACGCACCGATTTCGGGCGATTGAAACGGCGGGTCGGGGGTCGCCTCCTCGTCGCGTTGGATTCTCATCCGAAGCGGCATCCCTTCAAAGAGGAACGATCCGGGTGGTCACCGCCGACGCGCGGGCCGGCCGAGCGAGAGCAGCCCTTTGACCGCCGATCGGAGGCCCGGAACCGAATCGGCGACCTGGCAGGCGCGGTCGGCCAACCGATAACGGAACCTGCGCAAGGACCGCCGATGGGCGGCGCACTCGCCCCGCAGGGTTTCGGCGCGGTGCTGCAGGGCGGCGCGTTCGTGAAGCAGAAGATCCCGTTCGGCGCGAACGGCGTCGAGGGCTTCGGTCGACGCGGTGGCGATAGGTTCGGCGGCAACCGGTTCGACGACGATCGGGGGCGCGGTAGGCTCAGGGGCGGGAGCGACGACGCCGATGGGTTTGCGGGCCAGCGACTGCAACTGCCAGCCGCCGTCGCCGTCGAGATCGATCCGAACGTTTTCAAAGCCGGCCTGAGTCAGCAACTTTTCCAGGGTGGCGGCGGAGAAGAGGTTGAGGTGGTCGAGAGGGCAGAGGATGGCGGTTTTCGGCGCGGGCGGGAAATACTTGGGACTGACGACGTTGGGGGTGGTGATGAGCGCGACGCCGCCCGGTTTCAGTTTGCGGAAAGCCCGGCGGGCGAAGTCCAACGGGTCGAGGACGTGCTCCAGGACTTCGACCGACACGAAGGCGTCGAAGGCGTCGTCGGGCGAATCGCCGTCTTCAAAGAAACCCGACTGGATCGGCAGCTTGAGGAACTCGCGGCCCCACGAGGCGCAGGGTTCCGAAGGTTCGATGCCGGCGACGTCCCAGTCGCGGGCGCGGGCGACGTCCATCAGGAAACCGACGGCCGCTCCTACTTCCAGCAGCCGGCCGCCGCCGTAGGAACCGAAGCCGGCCCGGTAGTTCTCGACTTTGCCCCATAGGAAGCGGAAGGCGTCGGGCGAGACGGTGCGGATGTATTCGGCCGCGCTGTTCACGTAGTTGTGGTGTTCGTCTTCATTCAGACCGAGCGAAGCGTCGAGCAGGTACGGCGAAACGGAGACGAGGCCGCACGACGAACACCGGACGTAGCGGAAGTTGTAGTCGCGGACGGCGTCCGGGTCGGTCCAGTAGGCTTCGTCGAAGTTGCCGTGGCACAACCAGCATTCGTTCCGTTCGATGACGCGTTTCAAGGAACCCACCTCCACGGACGCCTGACGGATAACGCGGGCCGAGAACGCCGGCCGAGGCGCGAAGCACGGGGATAACAGTAAGGGGCGGGCGCGTCAAGCGAACCGGAGAAAACGCGGGCGGCACGCCGAGCGGGCGGTTCGGGAACGGCTTGACAGATCGAAACCCTGAGTCTAGAAGTCGTTTGGTGCATGAAACCGTGGGACGATCGGTGTAAGACCGTGCGGACGGGCAGCGGCCCGGCCAAGTGTAGGAGCGACGATGGACACCTCGAACGGCCAGCCGAACAGCGCGTGCCCAGACAGTCGGTCGTCGAAGGTCGAGTCGGTCGCGGTGGCGAAGTCCGCGACGGACATGGCCGTGGCCGAGAAGCCGCCGAAGGCGCCGATCCTGGTCGTCCCCCGACTGCCGGAACAGACGGTGATGCTGAAGATGCGGCATCTGGCGGCGTCGGAAGCGGACCTGCGGCGGGTGATCGACGCCAGCCGGCGGCGGTTCGAGTCGGACCTGTCGCGGGAAAGGCAGCAAGCCGCCCGTCTCCGCCGGCAGTTGAAGAAGCTGCGCGACAGCTCGACCTGGGCGATGGCCGAGCGACTGCGGGTGCTGGCCGAGCGCGTGGCGCCGCCGT
>JBOFFD010001206.1:0-5657 GCA_051648425.1 Planctomycetia bacterium | reverse complement strand
TAACGGTCGTCGGCGCCGCCGAGATCGTCGACTCTTTTGAAGAGCGAACAGCGATGGGCTTTCTCGCCGGCGCGCCGTCGGCGCCGCCTCCGGACCCGACCCCAAAACACCAACCGACGCTCATCGAACCGCCGACGGTGACGCCCTTGGCGGACGCGCCGCGCCGGCGACCGAGGTCGGAGACCGCTCGTCTTCCCAAACCACAACCGAAACCGGCGCGGGTCCGTCCGCAACCGTTTCTGGAAGTCGTGAACGCGACGAAGCCGCCGCCGCGACCGAAGGACCTGCCTGAGCCGGACGACGGCCCAACCCATTCGCGCCCCGGCGGCTGGTGGATGGGCGGGGCGCTGGCGATTTTCGCGTTGATTGGAATCGTAGGCGGCGTCGCGCAATGGCGGTCGTCGACTGATGCGTTCCAGTCGGTTCCATCGGTCGCAGCGGTCTCCGATCCGCCGAAGAAAGACGCCGTCGTCGTCGAACCGCCGCCGCCGGTCGATCCGCTCGCGCCGCTGCTGTTGGATGCCGACGGCGTCGATTGGCCGGTCGGTCCGGTCGACGGCGTGCTGCCGGGGTTGGCGCAGCAGCCGACCGAATTTCCCGAGCTGCGTCGCTGGCAAATCGTGCCGAAGCTGCCCGGCTGGCCGATCGCGGCGGCGGCAGCGTCGCCCGACGGCAAGACGATGCTCGTCGGCGAACGGTCGGGGTACGTTCGCGTGTATGAACTACCGACCTGGCGGCTGTTGCGACTGGTGATCGCGTCGCGCGGGGCGACGACCGCCGTCGCGTGGCGGCCCGACGGCGCCGAGTGGGCGTCGGCCGGCGACGACGGCGCGGTTCGCCTTTGGTCGGCCGCCGGTGATTTGACCCGCGATTGGTCGTCCGGCGACGGCCCATGCCGATCGTTGGCGTGGAGTCCCGACGGCGAACGACTCGCGGCGGCCGGCGTTGCCGACGTCCGTCGCTGGAAGGCGGCCAGCCCCGACGGCCCGCTGCCGAAGGATGACGCCCCGCCGCTGGCCGGCGGCAGAAAGCCGGCGGCGTGCGTCGCTTGGCGACCAGACGGGAAAATGCTGGCCGCCGGCGACGTGACGGGCGTTCGATTCTGGAACCTCGCAGACGGCGCGGCGGCCGCCGGTTTCGCCACGACGAAGGCCGTCGTCGATATGGCGTGGAATCCGCAACGGCTTGACGGAACCGGCGACGCCGGCTGGCGGCTCGCGGTCGGCACGACCTCGGAATTGCTGGTCTTGGAGACGCAAGAGAAGCCGACCGTCGCGCCGGTCGCGGCGCCGAAGTGGGCCACGTCGTCCGTCGACGGCTTGCGTAGACTCGCCTGGAGCAGCGACGGTTTGCGGCTGGCGCTGGGCGTGGGCGACGCGGACGAACCGCGCGCCACCGACGGCGTGCGCGTTCTGCAGGTCGGCGAAAAGGACGTACGATTCGAGGGTTTCCCCGGCGGGCCGGTGGTTTGGGACGGCGCGGGGCGGGGCGTTTGGCTGTGCGGCGCCGACGCCCCCGAGGTGCGGTGGTTTCCGTTCGACGGCGAACCGACCGGGTTGGCGGGCGTCGAGCCGTTGCGGGCCGTCGCTTTCCAACCAACGGCCGAAGCCGGCAAACACACGCAGGCGGCGGTCCTCGGCCGGTACGGATCGTTGGCGACGATCGACCCCGAGTCGGGCGAAGTCTTCCGGTTTGCCAACAAGCTTCCCGGCGGGTCGATCGGTTGGACGGGCGACGGTGAACGGTTGGCGGTCGACCATGTCAACTCGCTCGCCTGGTGGAAGGCTGACGGAACGGCCCTCGGTTCGGTCGCGACGAAAACCGGTGAACTAGGACGCCTCGGCGTGGCCGGCGGGGCTTCGGCCGACCAGCCGTGGGTGGCGTTCCGGGCGGCGCGCAACGTCGTGGGGTCGCACGCCGGCGACAAGCAAACGGCGATGGAAACACCGGCGTTCGGTTTCGTGGTGCGTGGCGTGGCGTCGGCGCCGGACGGCGCGGCGCTGGCGGTCGCCGGCGGCGACGGAACGCTGTACGTCCTCGAGACTCCTCTTCCCGGGAAGGTGAAGAGTCGGCACGCGACGGGCTCCGTGGTCGACTTGGCATGGACCGACGGCGGACGGTTGGTCTACGTCGATGAAAACGGCCTGTGGACCTGGCGGTTCGGCGAGGCGACGGCGCGACGGCTGGCGGTCGGCGCCGCGCGGGCGGCGTGGGTCGATTCCGACGAACTGGTCGCCGCCCACCGCGACGGCGTGTTGCGGCGGTGGACGGCGGGCGGCGGCAGCCGGTCGGCGGTTCCCGGACCGCGCGCGCCGGTCGAACGGTTGGCGGTTTCATCGGCGGGCCGACTGGCAACGGTCGGCCCGGACGGCGCGCTGCGGCAGTGGAACTTGGCGACCGACGAACCGCTGGGAACCGTCGTGTTCTACGCCGATCGACGGACGCCGTTCGTGTCGCCCGGCGGCAAACTGCGCGGGGCGGGTCGGGACGCGGCGGAACTCGTCTACTTGATCGAAACGGCGGCCGATCGTTGGGAAACCCTGACGGCGGCGCAGTTCGCGGAACGGTACGCTTCCAAGCAACCGTGACGATTCCGCCGGTGGCGCGGAACGGGGCCGTAAGACCGCGGACGAGGCGACGCGACCGCCGACGGTTGGCCGATTTGCGGCCCCGTCCCCCTGGACGGCGGGTACAGTTCACTTCAACGGGGTTTGGAGGATTCTCGGCGGTCGGCCGAGGGCGACTTCGTTTTCGCGGGGGGTTGCACGTGGCCGTATCGCCGTCGCAGGCAGAGTCGTCGCCGCCGTCGCAAGGCGGCGGTTGGCCGGGTTGGGCCAAAGCGTTGGCGGGAGTGGCGCTGGCGGGCCATTTCGTCGCGCTGGGCGGCATGGTGTTCAACGCGCCGAGCGGTCCGTGGGCCACCGCCGAAGGCGCCGACATGGCGTCGCCGCCGATGTTCGCGCAAGCGATCTACGAACGGACCGACTCGTATCTGGTCGGCGTCAAGTTCACCAACAACTACCATTTCGTTGGCAATCGGCCGGAGGAAGGCGCTCGCTTCGTTGCGATTCTGCGCGACGCCGACGGCAAGGAAATCGAACGCCGAACGTATCCCGAAGCGACCGCCCGCAGCGGCGTCCGCGCCCGGCAGCAGTTGCTCGCCGACACCCTCGCGTCGGACCAACCGGTCGTTCCCGCCGCCGGCGAAAACGTCCCCGGCCCCGGCCAGGCGATTCCGACCGTCGTCATCTGGGACGGCGCCGGCGAACGGGCCGCCAAACTCGCCACAATCGAAGAACACTTGATCCCGCGCAACCGCCCGGTCTTCGGACCGACGGCGTGGTCGCGCCTGGCGGCGCGGTCGTTCGCCCGCCACCTCGGCCGAACCACCAGTGCGGCGTCGGTCGAAATCGTTCGACAAAACGCCCAATTCATTCCGCCCGACGTTCTGTACATGGATCCCCCGCCGTCGGCGTCCTTCTTCGAACCGAACTCGTTCAGCTATGGAGTGCACCATGTCGCGTCGACCGGTGGGTGAGGACAAGGAACCGATGGAACCGGTCGTTCTGCCGTACCGCCCCCGCAACAGCGGCGGCGGCGCGCGACTGGACGCCGGCCAAGAAGGAACGGGCAGCGTTATGGTCGATCCGCGCCCAGCGGCGACGCGGGCTTCGGGCGTGATCGGCGCCTGGAACGATTTCTGGTTCGCCCCGATGGACCCGGCGACGCTGCACGGCCTACGCCTGACCGGCGGCCTGTTGCTCGTCGCTTGGATGATTTCCTTTTGGGGCGCCGAAGGCGCGTTCTACGGTCCCTACGGCTGGTACGACGCCCAAGCCCGCACCGAAGCCGCCGCCCTGGCGACCACCGACGGCGTGCCGGTCGTTTTGGGCTGGTCGGTGCTGGACGTCGCGCAGGCGAACTGGCAGACTTCGTTGCTCTTCCTGTTCTTCCTCGGCGCGACCATCCTTTTCACGCAAGGCGTGGGAACGCGGGTGACGGCGCCGCTCGCCTGGATCGGCTTGGCTTCGTTCACGGCGCAGCCCTTCCTGTGGTACGATGGCGATTCGTTCCTGCTGTTGCTCGCCTTCTCGCTGATGATCGGCTACCTGCTGCACTTTCCAATCCGGGACAGTTACACGCCGCGCACGGTCTTTCTCGGCAACGCCGACGGCTGGTCGTGGAACCTGCTGCGGCCGTCGCGGGTGTTGGCGGGGCCGCCGCTGGGGCCAAGCGTCGGTTCGCGCGTCGGCGTCCGCCTGTTGCAAGTCCACTTGGCGACGGCACTCTTCATTACCGGCTTGCACAAGTTGCAGATCAGCGTTTGGTGGTCGGGCCACGGCTTGTGGTTCCCGCTTCATCCCGCATTCACGACGAACGTCGACACCGTCTTGGCCGGCGCGCCGCGCCGCGACGTCACAATGCTTTTGGTCAGCCTCGGCACGTACGCGCTGATCGGTTGGCAGCTCGCCTTTCCGTTCGTGGCGTGGCGGCCGAACTGCCGGTGGTTCGTCGTCGGCGGGGGGGTCGTCGGGTGCTTGGGTTCGATGTTCCTCTACCGCGCTCCGACGTTCGGCCCGGCGCTGTTGATCGGCTGTCTGGCGTTCCTGCCGCCGGAAGATTGGCGCTGGGGCTTGGCGAAAGTCGGCGGCTTCTTCGGTTCGCTCGGCCGGCTGCTGGTACGAAAGACGAACCAGCCGCCGTCCGACGGCCGAACACTGGCGGAAACCGGCTGAGGCGCACTGCCACGACGCTCTTCGATAGCCGGCACGTTTACGTGGCGCGTCCGTTCCGGTGTTGTTCGTGCGTCGCATCTGAAAGACGCGCCACGTAATCGTGACGGCTATCAATCAGCTCTACCGTTTGAACCTTTTCGGCACTAAGAACCTTCACAGATACGTCCGCTGGTCGAGCCAGTCGGCGAAGGTCGGGGCGGTTTCGGGGTGGAAGACGCCGATCCGTCCCACGAGGATGACGCCCCGTTCGAGCGGCTGCCGGAAGAGCCGCACCTCTAAGACGTCGCCGGTCGCCGTCACGCCGCCGCCGTCGGCCGGATCGACGTACACCACCGGCGCCCCCTCGACGCCGACGACCGCGGTCGCGCCGACGGCGTCGTCGACCGGCGTCCAGCGCCCGCCTCTCGTTAATCTCGCAATTACGCCTAATTCTACGGCGTCGACTTCCTCGTGCGTCTTTAGGCAGAAGTCGGCCGTCCAGCCGCCGACGAACGGAACAACCTGCGCCGTAAGCGACAGTCCGACGGCGCTCGGCAGTGCGGTGGCGCTGAAGACGAACGGCGCCTGTTTGTAGGCGTGGTCCACCGTCGGCGTCGCAACCGCGGCGGAACGGCCGGCGGGCGTAAACCGCAATTCGCCTAACTGAAACTCCACCGTCGTCGACCTTTCCGATCGCCAGTCGGCCGCCCACCGCGCGACGTCGTTCCGTACGACCGGTCGGCAGCAGGCCGACCAGCCCGCGCCGGCGGCCGTGAAGCCGGGGGCGGCCGGTGCTTCGGTGGTTGTTTCGGTCGGCGCGTCTGCGATCCAAACGACGGCGTCCACCAAGTTTCGATTCCTTTCGCCGACGGTGTCGGTCCTGTTCGCGCGCGACCGATCGTGTATGGTTCCCGTCGAATGTTTATCGCGCGGCGAGTGCGG
>JBOFFD010001205.1:0-2376 GCA_051648425.1 Planctomycetia bacterium | reverse complement strand
GAATCTTCTGCGGTTCGGTGGTGGCGAACAGGAATTTGACGTGCGGCGGCGGCTCTTCCAGCGTCTTCAGAAGGGCGTTGAACGCTTCCTTCGTCAGCATGTGGACTTCGTCGATGATGTAGATTTTGTAGCGGGCGCGACTGGGGCGGTAGCCGACGCCTTGGCGCAGTTCGCGAATTTCGTCGATGCCGCGGTTGGAGGCGCCGTCGATTTCCAAGACGTCGACGTCTTCCCCGGTGGCCACGCCCTGGCAGACGTCGCAGACGCCGCACGGACTGACGGTCGGCCCCGTCACGCAATTGAGCGCCTTGGCGAAAATGCGGGCCATCGACGTTTTGCCGACGCCGCGGGCGCCGGTGAAGAGGTAGCCGTGGGCGACGCGGTTTTGCTCGATGGCGTTGCGCAAGGCGCGGGCGACGTGTTCCTGGCCGATGCAGTCTTCAAACAGTTGCGGCCGATAGCGCCGGGCGAGGACGGTGTATTGGGCGTCGTCGAGCGGGACGGCGGGTTGTTCCGCGGCGGCGGCCATCGCGTCCTCCCCTGACCAATCCGTTCTTGTCTTCGTTAGCCGCCGCTTTCCTCAGCGGCGCGTCCGTCGTCGGTTGGTCGTCGAGAAGGAACAGAAGCGCCGCCGACAAAAGCGGCGGTCAACGAAAATCATCACCATCATTGACTCAAGAGTCGCTGTTTCAAACGGAAAGCCCCCCGGCCTGGAATGGCGGGCGAGGAACTCCGACGCACATGAGGAACCTGCTTATGGCTGCTGTGTTACCCCTGACCAGGTTCACAAACTCCCCATTGCGCGGGTCCCCGCCCATAGTTCCAGGTCGGGAGGCCGCCGAGTAAAGAAGTATACGCTCAGTCGGCCGGAGTTTCCAGCACCTTGGCGGAGTTGATGACGACCGGTTCCTTGGGGGCGTCGCGCGAATCGGTCGGAACGGCGCCGATGTCCTTCACGACGGCCAGGCTGGCGTCGTCGGCGGTCTTGCCGAAAACGGTGTACTGGCGGTCGAGATGGGGCACTCGCTCAAGGCAGAGGAAGAACTGCGAACCGGCGGAGTTGGGGTCGCTGGTGCGGGCCATCGACAACACGCCCGGTTCGTGCAACGTCTCGTTGAACTCGGCGTTGATGGTGTAGCCGGGGCCGCCGGTGCCGGTGCCGACCGGGCAGCCGCCCTGGACCATGAAGCTCTTGATGATGCGATGGAACTTCAGACCGTCGTAGTAGCCGATCTTCGTCAGGGCGATGATGTTCTTGCAGTGGCCCGGCGCCTTGTCCGGGTACAGCTCGATGGTGATCGCGCCTTTGGAGGTGTCGAGCAGAATCTGGTACTTGGTCTTGGAAAAATCAATGGTCGGGTGGACGGCCTGAACCTCGGACCGACGGTTCGCGCTCATACTTTGGTGCTCTCCTTCGCCGGGCCGCGAACTTCGAGCGGGCGGCCGGACGCCGACCATGCTACGAACGGAACCCCGCCGATTCCTGCGCCCCTGCGGGCGCCGTTGAATCGACGGGCCGCTTCGAGAAAACTTCGATAGCAGCCGCTTTCCGCAGCGGCTGACACGAACGGAGTGTTCCACCGTCCGTCGGCGGCAAGAAGTCGCGTCCAAGAAAGTGGGGGTGGAGAAGAGTACAATGTGCGGAACATTCATGTTGCGCCGTCTGGCTGAGCGACGGAAACTTGACGGGTGGCATGGATTCGCCGACCGGACGAGCGATTTCGCCGCCATCGGCGTACATTAGCTGGGAACGAAGAGCAGCGAAGCCGGACCCTGTCGAACTCCCTCGGGCGACGCCGGACGACGACCCTTCCATCGAGCCGCGAGAGCCATGGCAAAGAAGACGAATACGCCGCCGAAATCGAACCTCGAACGCGGTGACGCCGAAGTCGCCGAGAACGCCTCGTCCGCGGCGCTTCCGACCATCGAGACCGCCCCCGACGCCGCGCCCGCGCCGGTCGAGCCAACCCTCGTCGAATCGCCGTCGGCCCTCGCCCTTCCGGAGCCGTCGGCCGACGACGCCTTCGACCCGGCCATGCTGGCCGCCTTGTTCAGCGAGGAAATCGACCCGTCGACTTTCCTCCAGGGCGTGATCGACGTGGCGGCCGCCGTCAAGCCGGCGGCGAAGAAGCCGCGCGGGAAGGGGCCGGCCAAAATCATCGACGCCGCCGCCAAGGCCGCCGGCGGCGAATCATCCGACGACCTCCCCCCTCCGGGCGTCGTCCCGATCCTGCCGCTGCGCAGCGACGTTCCGTTCCCGCGCGTCATCATGCCGCTCGTCGTCAGCCGCGAAAAGGGAATCGCGCTGATTGAAGACGTGCAGAAGTCCGATCGTACCGTGGCGCTGGCGACGCAGCGGGATTCCGACACGGAAGA
>JBOFFD010001204.1:0-4807 GCA_051648425.1 Planctomycetia bacterium | reverse complement strand
CGCCGAAAGTAGGAATCCCTTGCTCGCGCGGCGGGCTATGGGACGGCGTTCGACCGAACGCATCACAGCAGCGCGTGTTCGCCGGCGCGGGGGGGCCAGGTTTTGAAGGGGGCGGGGGAGCCTTTCAGGCGGGCGACCAATTGCGTGAACGAATTCACCGTCGCGTACATCCCTAGAAACCTGTCTAAGACGTTGGCGAACAAGTGCAGGTTGGCGCCGACGAACTTTTCGCCGTCGAACTCGATCGTCACTTCGACGCCGCGGCAGAAGCCGCTCGACTCCGGGGAATCGAGCCGGCGCATCACGCGGCGGCTTTCGACCGACGTGATGCCGTCGACGGCGCCGCCGGTCGAGCGGTGATCGTCGTACAGCCGCAGGATTTCCCGCAGCGGCGCCCCCTTGTGCGGGCCTTCGGTGAGCGACAGGTGGTTCAAGGTAAGATGCGAGACGAGCTGCCACTGCAAGCCGCGGCGCAGCGGCGGCCGTTGCGTGGGGCTGGGGGTGCGCAGGCAGTGGACGGCGGTGAAGGGGCCGGTGAACTCGGCGTCGAAATCGAGACCCGCGCCGCGGAGGCGGAACTGACTGGGCAGGTCGCGGTTGGTGCAGAGGGTGCGCACCACCAAGACTTGGTCGGCGGCGCCGCGCGGGTTGAAGTCGACGTCGCACAGGTGCAGAAAGAGGTCGCGGCCGGCGTCGCCTTCCATCATCGACGGCCGCCGCGAGGCGTGCCAGAACCGGCGGTTCTTCTCGCGGCCGTCGCCGTGGCGGAACGAGTAGAACGGCTGGTACTCGACGTTCGTCCCCTTGGTCGGGTCGGCGCCCGTCACCGAAACGATGGAGTGGACTTCCATCCCCTTCGGGTGCGCCACGTCGGGCAGCACCAGGTATTCGGTCTTCTGGTGGGTGAGTTGCACCGGCTCGGCGGTCTGCTCGAACAGGTTGACGACCGGCGTGCAGCCGAGGCGGAAGAGGTCGGGCGTGGCCGCCTCTTCCAGGCTGACCTGGCTGCGGCGCAGAAAGACGACCACTTCCAACCGGCGCTCGATGCCGGCGGCGCGGATGCGGTCCCAGCCTTTCAGGTCGACGTAGAGGAACTTCGACGGCGCCCCGAAGAATTCAGACAAGAGGCGGTAGCCGACGAACGAATTCGGCGGGTACGGCAGCAGCCCTTGGTCGTCGGCGAAACCGACGGGGTGCAGCGCGTCGGCGGGGTCCATCACCACGGCGGACCGGCGGCGGCCGTCGTCGTCGAGCGAGCGGACGACGACCTGCAGGGCGTCGGCGAAGAGAAGCTGGTAGAAGCCGGCGGTGACGAAATCCTCGCCGGCCAAATGCAGGCGGAGGGCGTCGATGGCGAGGCCGGTGAACTTCAGTTCGGACTGGCACTCCAGTTCCAGGCGCAGCACGGCGACGGCCCCCGGCGGAGCGGGGGGCAGGCCGGGCGGCAACGGCCGCGACTGCAACCGAACGTCGGCCACGGCGACGGGCCACAGGGTGGTGGCGTAAGCGGTGCGGTACCGACACTTCAGGTCTTGCACCGGGGGCGTGGTCAAGCGGCTGTGCCGAGGGATCGAAAAACCGTCGGGCAGGTTGGCGTTGGCCGGGTCGACGACGAACTGGGCCGTGGCGATCGACGGGAACGGCAGCAGGTAGTGCGGGTAGAGGACGTCGAGCAGTGATTCGGTGAGTTCGGGGAACTCGTCGTCGAGCTTGTGCTGCACGCGGGCCGACAGCAGGGCGAACGCTTCGATGAGCCGTTCGACGTGGGGGTCGAGGCTTTGGTCGGGCGTCAGCAGCAGTCGGCCGGCGGCGGCGGGGTACTTGCGGGCGAACTCCTGCGCCATCTGACGGATGAAGAGCAGCTCTCGTTCGTAGTAGCCGTAGATGGGGTCGCTCATTCGGTCCGCCGGTCCCTCCCGCTCACGTCTTCACGATATAACGGCCGGTGCTGAGTTCGAGGTTGGTGTCGAACGAGACTTCGGGCGCGGGGTCGGCGCGGAAGCGGGCGTCGATGCGGAAGCGGAGGGTGCGGTCGAAGTTCTCCGTACCGATCGTCTTGACGGTCACGCGGACGTCGCGCAGCCGCGGCTCGAACCGTTCCAGAATGTCTTTCAGGGCGCGGCCCAGATCGGCCCGGTCACGGTCGGTGGCGATGGGCATGGTGGTGAGGTCGGGCAGCCCGTAGGCCAAGAGCGACCGCCGGACTTCCGGCAGCGATTCTTCCGCCTCGTCCATGGTGCGGCGGGTGTTGAGCAGTTCCTCAAGATCGCGGCGGACGGTGTCGAGGACGTGCTCGACGGTGTAACCGGGGGCGGCGGTGGTGCCCGACGAATCGGAATCGATGAGCCGGTCGATGATCGACGGCAGAAGGCCGGGAATGATCGGTCCGTTTGGCATTGGTTTCTTCCGTGACTGCGTCTTATGTGTCGCGCCTAAGAGCCTGTGTGACATCCACCGAGCGAAACCGCGGGTAAGGAAGCGCCCTTCGACGACACACCCTCTGATTCGGCGGCGTCCGATGCTATGCCCAGGTCGGTTGCTTGAGAAGCCGGGAGGAAGCAAGTAACACCGAACACCTCGAACTTTCCTGGATCGCCGACAATCTCTTTGAAGTTCGCTTCGGTGAGTTGCAAGACCCGATCTTGATCCGGATGACGCTTCATCAGTGCCTTACAGACTTGGGCGAGAGACTCGCGGCGGAACAAGACGACCGCTTGGATGTCAAAGTCCTCGAAGAAGACTACGGCGTAGTCGTCCTGTTCGGCCGAGAAACTGACGTTATGAGGGTTGCGCCAACCACCTACGGGATTGGCCAAATACTTTACCTGGACGCGACGCCCTTCCGGCGTGACGAGGTCGTAGTTCTTCTGAACTCGAGAAACAGCCAACACACCGTCCAATTGCTGGTTGACCAGTCGCTCGGCGAATTCGGATAGTGGGTCGCGACACGAGTCTTCACAACCGAGCGTGCGGAGAAACTGGCGACGAGCCTCCGAGTAGACGCGATAAGAATGCGTATCGACCGATAGCTCCGGCATCACCTCTCCCAGGAATCGACCGTCGGTGCGACGAAAAGGCTCGACCATTCATCGTCCGTCGAAGGCGTCAAGCCTCCGGCGGCGGAACTTCGTCGGGGTCGACGGCGAGGCCGAGTTCGAGTTTTCGCCAGTCGAGCAGGGCGACGACGTCGTCTTCGACCAGGAAGAGGCGGGCGCCGACGCCCACCACCGGGCCGTCGGCGGTTTCGCGCCAGTCGGTGGCGCGGCCGAGCCGCAGCGCGTCGAGGCCGCCGCCGTCCGTCCCGTCCTCGGCGGCGTCGCCGTCGGCGAGGTGGCTGTCGGGGTAGAGGGCGGGCAGGAAGACTTGGCCGACGGCGTCGAAGGTTTCCAACTGGGCGACCGCCCACAAGACGTCGCGGGGGTATTTGGGCGGGGCGATCGTCAGCGAGACGACCTGCTCCATCGGCACCCAGTAGTATTTGCCACGGGCGAAGACTTCCAGCACGCCGCCAAAGCGGTCGTCGCAGTCGCGCAGCAAGGAGAAGGAACGGTCGTCGAGCGTGCCGGCGCGGGGCAGGGCGGCGGCGTCGGCCTCGGCCAAGAGACGGCCGGCGTCGGCGGGGCGGCCTTCGCGCAGCGCCGTCAGCGCTTCCAGCCGCAAGCGGACATGGTCGGGCGGGTCGGCGAAGAAGAGCGGCTCGCCGCCTTTGTGCAAAACGGCCCGTCGGGCGGTTTCGGCGTCGAGCAGTTCGCGGCAGACGTTGACCGCCACGATCTCTTCGGGGGCCTGAAGGTTCAGGGCGTCGAGCTGGCGGCGGGCGCGGTCGAGGTCGCCGGCGAACGCCAGCAGCTCGAACAGCAGCACGCGGCGGCCGACGTCCATCGGGGCGGCCTTGACGGCCGCCGTCTGCGCCTCGACGGCTTCCTTCAAACGTCCGGCCTGATACGACGCGACGGCGGTCATGGCGGATACCCCTTCTGTCACGAAAAACAAAGGTGGACCGTCCGCCGCCGACGACCGCGGCTTCCGGTGGGAAGCCCGCGGCGGTCGAAGGGGACGGTCGGGGAAGGCGTGGTTCGACGGATGGGCCGTCGAATCAGACTTTCTTGTTCGTCTTGAGGTCCCAGCCGCCGTGGACCGGGCCGCCGACGGCCTTGCCGTCCTTGCCCTGCGGCTGGTAGTCGAACTCGACCTTGGAGAAGTTCAGGCTGAGCTGCTCCATCGGGATGTCGTCGCCGCCGGACGTGCCGCCCGGCTGGTACGAACTGATCAAGACGTCGGTCATCTTAATCTTGAGGTACTCGAGCTGCGTGCCGCCGGCCTTGCGGACGACGAACATGGCTTCAGGGATGTGCGTGCCGTCGCAGCACTTCTGGAACAGGATGGCCGACGATTTGTCGACCTTTTTGACGAAGCTGAAGTCCTGCACCGACACCTTGCCGCTGCCGCCGCCGGAGCCGATGCCGCTGGTACCGGTCTGCTGGGCGCCCCAACTGAAGCTGAAGACTTCGATTTCATCCTTGTGCTTATCGTCGAGCGATTCGCCCTTGATGTCGCTGAGCTTGATGAAAGCATCGTATGCCATGACGCGAAACTCCTGAAAAGGTAGACGCGGACACGAACTCGACACAGCGGAAGAACCAACCTGGCGTTCGGCCGGCCGACTGCTTCGGCGGGCCGCCTTCCGTGATGTTCGATTGAGGAGATGGGTCGCGTTTCGCTCGGTTTTTACCTTGCTTTCGCGTTTCCTCGCCGCTAGTGAATGCGTTTTCCCAACACGAAGCGGACAGCCTTTTTCCCGACGGCG
>JBOFFD010001203.1:0-3771 GCA_051648425.1 Planctomycetia bacterium | reverse complement strand
GTCTCGCCTGCACCAACCCTCGTTGCGCCGACGGCTCGTCGCGATTCGTGCAGGCGGGACGCCCGCACCACAATGAAGAAATCACTTCGCGGCCGTCGTCGGCGGCGGGGTCGTCGTCATCAGGTACGAAAACAGGTCGCGCACCTGTTCGTCGGGCAGCGGCGCGAGCAGACCTTCCGGCATCAGCGACAGCGTCGACGGTTTCACTTCCGCGATCGTCGCCTTGTCTAAGATCAGCTTCTCGGTCGGCGTCTGCAAAACGACGGTGCGCTCGGTGTCGGGGGTTAAGACGCCGTTGAGGACGCGGCCGTCGTCCAAGGCGACGACCGACATGCGGAAGTTGACGGCGACGACCGCCGACGGCTCCAGGATGTTCTCCAGCCAATAGACCGGGCTGCCGCGTTGGGCGCCGGTCAGTTCCGGCCCGACCGCGCCCCCCTGGCCGAACAGCTTGTGACACTTGCCGCACGATTGGTCGTACACCAGCTTGCCGCGGGCGACGGCGATTGCGTCGGTCGGCCGGCCTTCGATCAGCGTCTTATACTTGGCGGCCAGTTTCAGTTTGTCGCCGCCGATGAGCCGCTGCTGCGGGAACAACTCTAAGATCCGTTTCTGCAACTCCTCGCCGCCGGACAGTTGCATCTGGCGTAAGACGAACGCCGACACGTCGGGACGCGGCACGACCCCCTTCGCCACGGCGTCGATGAGCAGGGCGGCGGCGTCGGGCCGGCTGGCCAACGCTTCGACGGCGGCGTCGCGCGCCGGCTTCCCCATTTTCGGAAAGGCGGCGACGAGCAGCGGCGCGTTCTTCGCCAAGTCGACGCCGGCCAACCCGCGGACGGCTTCGTCGCCGAGGTCGCGGTCGGTCAACAGGGGAACGAACAGTTTGTCGAGGTCGGGCGCCCGCGCGTTGGCCAGCGACCGGATCGCCTGCCGGCGGCTGGGGGTGGACTGCGCGGCGTCGGCGGCGATCTTACGCACTTCGTCCAGCGCTCGGCCGTCGCCGAACACCACCGACAGTTCCCGCATCAAACCGAGGGCCGCCTTGGCGCCGGTCGATTCCAGGTAGGCGGTAGTCTTCGGCCACGATTCGGGGGCGGGCGCCTTCCGCCAGCCGCGCAGGGCGTCGACCATGCCGGCCAGAATCGGCTCCGCCAACGGTGCGACCTCCGGCTTCGTCAAGAGGCGGGCCAGTTGATCGACCGGCAACGGCGCCGTTTCGACGTCGGTCGTCAGTCGGCGGGCGACGAACCGCGCCACCAGCGGCATCTTCACCGATTCAATGAAGCCGACGGCCTTCAGCGGTTCGACCGGCACCGCCGCTTCGACGCCGTACCACAGCATGAGCGGCAGGACGCGATCGTCGGCGTACTCGGCGTGCCGGCCGATCGCGGCGGCGACCGCGAACCGACGGTCGGCGGGAATCTTTCGCAGGGCCGACGCCAGGAATGTCAGCACCAGGCCCGATTCTTCCTTCTCGGCGCGGCGGGCGAGGGCGTCGACCGCCGTCGGCGTTGGGGCGTCACCGTCGGTGAGCAGTTGCACGGCCCAGGTGCGAACGTGTTCTTCCGGGTCGTCGAGCAGGGCGGCCAGCGTCTGTTCGCCGGCGCCGCCGGTGGCGTGCAGGCTCCACAACGAACGCAGGCGCGGCACGACCGGGCCGTCGCCCAACACGATCTTCAGTAAGGCGTCGCGCACGTCGGTCACGTCGCCGCCGGCCGCGAACCGTTCCTGCAACAGCCGACGGGCGTGGCGGGGGTGGAAGTCGTTCTTGTGATGGTGCAGACGGACGAGGCCGGCGTCTTTCAGTTGCGTGACGTCGATCTTAGGCGCGGCGGGCTTCTTAGCACCGACGGGCGCGTGGATGATCTTATAGATGCGGCCGGAGGTGCGATGAACGCCGTCGTGGTCGTGGCATTCGCCGACGTCGGACCAGTCGGCGACATAGACGCCGCCGTCGGGGCCGTAGGCGAGGTCGAGGCCGCGGAACCATTCGTCGCCGAACTTGACCATGTCGGGGCGGTGCTTGGCGGTGTAGGTGGCGCCGAGGCGTTCGGGATGGTCACGGTTGATCCGACGACCGTGGAAGTTGAGGGTGAAGACGTCGCCGCGGTATTCGTCGGGCCAGTCGTCGCCGAGGTAGATCATGAGGCCGGAATGGGCGTGGCCGCCGCCGGCGCGGTCGGTGCCGTCGGTCACGCCGCCCTTCTTGACGATGTCGTGCCAGGTTTCATTGCCGACGTCCCAGTGAAAATGGTCGGCGGTTTGTTCGATGAGTTGGTAGGCGTGCGGATTAAGATCTTCGCCGTACATGCGGCGGTAGTGGGCGCCGGGGACGACGTGCCACAAGTGGCCGATGACGGTGTTGATGAAATACAGTTGGCCGAATTCGTCCCAATCGTGGCCCCACGGGTTGGTGGTTCCGTGACAGACGACTTCAAATCTCTTCGTCTGCGGGTGGTAGCGCCACATGCCGACGTTGATCGGCGTTCGCTGTTCCGGGGTGGCGTCCGGTGGTCCGATGCGCGAAACCGCCTGAATCCCGTGGCGGCCGTACAGCCAGCCGTCCGGCCCCCACCGCAGGCCGTTGACGATGTTGTGACGGATCGGGCCGTCGTCCCAACCGTCAAGGACGACGACCGGCGGGCCGTCGGGCTTGTCGTCGTGGTTGGCGTCGGGGATGAAGAGCAGTTCGGGGGCGCACAACGCCCAGACGCCGCCGAAGCCGATTTCGACGCTGGTGAGCTTCTTGCCTTGGTCCCAGAAGACGGTGCGCTTGTCGGATCGGCCGTCGCCGTCGCTGTCTTCCAGAATGACGATGCGGTCGCGCAGGGTCATGTCGAAGTTGGCGATGCGGTCGGAGTAGGTGTAATTTTCGGCGACCCAGAGCCGGCCGCGGTCGTCGAACGCGATGCCGATCGGCTGTTGGACGTCGGGTTCGGCGGCGAAGAGGGTGGTTTGAAAACCGGGAGGCGCCGTCACCTTCGCCAAGGCGTCGGCCGGTTTCAGCAGGGGGGTGAGTTCGGCTTGGTTGTTCGGCGTAAGGAACGGCTCGTCGGCCGACGCGGCGAATCCCGCCGCCGCGATGAATAAGATGCACGCCGTGGTCGTCCGTCTCTTCATGCCTTCCCCCGTCGAAGTCGTCTGTGGAGTGGTCGTCTTAGATCGCGGTTCAACGCGTAAGAAAAAGTGAACCGCAGTTCGTCGGAAAAGAATTTGCTCGAAAGCCGGCGCGTATACGTGGCGCGTTCGACGGAACCGGCGCCGCGGACGACGGCCGGACGGACGGACGCGCCACCTGAAGGTGACGGCTATCGATCGAACCGCCGAATCGACTTTATCGCCGTCGTTACGGCAGTTCGCGGATCCGCAGGTTCTTGAACTCGATCGGCGAGCCTTCCGACTCCAGACACAGGTAGCCCTCGGCCGGCTGGCAGTTCGCGCCGCCCGACACCTCTTCACCGTTCACCCACAACCGCACTTCGCCGTTGACGGCGCGGACGTAGTAGTGGTTCCATTCGCCCACGCCCTTGGAAAGCTGCTTGCGGGGGAAGCTGCGGCTGCCGTCGGGCGAGAGCGGCGGGAACGGGGTCATTTTCGACTTGCCGACGGGGAAGACGTCGCCGTTGGTGGTGAACCAGTCGGCCTTTTTGCCGGTCGATTTCTCGTAGTCGGTCTTGTAGCCGTGGTCGAGGATTTGCACTTCGATGCCGCCGGGCGGCAGTTGGCCCGGCTTCAAACCGGTGAGCGCTTCCTTCGTCGCCCACAGGA
>JBOFFD010001202.1:0-3257 GCA_051648425.1 Planctomycetia bacterium | reverse complement strand
GCGGGCCGCGGCGGCAAGGCGCTGGCCGGCGAGGCCGCTGGTCTGGTCCCAGGCGGCGAATTGCAATTGAACCCGGCCGGCGCCGACGTACCGGACGCGGTCGGTCGACCGCAGCAGCAACGCCTTCGTCGGTGAGATGCCGGTCACGCGCCTCCACTGGCCGTTGCCAAGCCGGACTTCAAATCGGCCGCCGCCGACGACCCGCAACTGCGTCAACGCGATGCCCCGTTGCGCGCCGGGGTTCGGGTCGCTGAACAACGTCGCCCGGCCGCCGCCAGCGCGCGTGAGCAGTTGCGTGACCGTGGCGCCGCGGGTGGTGGCGATGCCGCGGGTGGTCGGATTGCCGCGAGCCAACACGGGGGCCGCGTTGGCGATGAAGATGGGTTCCTGTTTCACCGCCGTGGAGCCGCCGTTGCGTTCGGTGCTGGTGGCTGTGACGGTTAACGTGAAGGCTCCTGGGGCGACGATCGGCAGCGTCAAGCGCAGCCCGCTGACCTGCGCCTGCGTCAAGAGCCACCGGCCCCCTCCCTGATCGATGCCCGCCGACAATCGTCCGCCGGCCGGCACTCCGTCGATGACGACGGTGATGACCTCGGAGTTTTCATCGACGTTGACGATGCCGATACCGAGCAAGATGTCGTCGAACGCCGTGACGCGGAAACCGACCGGCGAAACAATCAGCCCCGGCGTCGTGGCGGTGGCGTCCATGACGTTGACGGGAAGACCTCGCGAGAAACGGAGGTTGCCCGCGGCGTCGATCGCTTCGTACTGCAGTGGTACAATACCGATGAAGTCCGACGGCGGCGTGATCTCAAGTCCCGCCAGTTCCGCGACGGTCACCACGACCGTACCCGGCGATTCAATTCTTCCATTGGAAAGCGTCGCGCCCGCTAGGCCGGTGAAGCGAACCGTCAACCCGTCTCGGTTGATCGCATCCAAGACGTTCGTTGGAATGACGACCGGAATACCTGTTCCCGGGCTTCCGACGCTCGGCGGCAGCGGTGGCGCGGATGCGAAGACGGTTACGATCAAACTCCTAGAGAAAATGGCGACGGCGCCGCCGTTGCTTTCAGTGACGCGAGCCTCCACCGACAAGGTGAACGTGCCAACGAAGCCGGCAGGCGGTTGGACGGTAAGACCAGTCAATTGATCAGGGGTCAATAGAAAGACGTCAGGTTCTACTACGGCGCCGTCGGAAAAAAGGGAGCCGGTGGGCGCGCCGCTAATGCGGAGCGAAAGCGTTTCGCTGCCGTCGGCGTCTGCAAGTCCAGCCTCGATTTGCAAAGGGATGGCGGTGTTCTGGTCGCCGCTCGTCGACGGAACGATTAACAACGACGGCGTCGACGCCGACGTCTCGACCACGGTGACGAGCAAAAACCGCTGCTGGGCGGCGGTTTGGCCGCTGGAAATTTCCCTCGAAGTAGCGGTCACCGTCGCGGTGAAGTTTTCGTCCAACGGCGAAGGCGGCGTCAGCGACAAGCCGAGCAATTGCTCCGGCGTTAGCAAGAACGCATCAGGCCCGTCGGCCGTTCCCGTCGACAGCGACGTGCCAATCGGCAAGCCGCTGATTCGGAGGGAGAGCGTCTCACTGCCGTCGGCGTCTGCAAGACTGGCGGAAATCTGAAGAAGAATCGCGGAACCCTGGTTGCCGACGACTGGTGGAACCGTCAACAAGGGCGTCGACGCCGTGATATCCGTGACGGCGACCTCGACTGACAACGGTCGTTGTAGGGAAGCGGTTTGGCCGTTGGAGCTTTCCGTCGTAGTCGCGGTCACCGTAAAATTGAAACTTCCCGCGACCGGCAACTTCAGCGTCAAGCCGATCAGTTGCGACGCAGTCAGTACGAAGTTACCCAGCCCGTCGGAGATTCCCACCGACAGCGTCGCGCCGGTCGGCAGACCGCTGAGGCGGACGGATACTGTTTCGCTGCCGTCGCCGTCGGTCGGCGTCGCCGAGATGCTGATTGGGATGGCCGAACCTTGCTCGCCGCTGGCAGCTTGTACGGTGAGGAGGGGAGGCGATGCCGTTGGATCGACGACGGTGACGGCCAACGTGGTTGGCGTTGACGCGGTCTGGCCGTTTGCGGTTTCCCTTGCAATCGCCGTCACCGTCAAGTTCAACGGGCCGGCGAACGACGGTGGCGGCATCAGCGTCAGACCGGTGAGTTGAAGCGGCGTCAGCAGGAAGGCACCCGAACCGTCCGGCGTTCCCACGGACAGCGTCGCGCCGGCCGGCACGCCGCTGACGCGGATCGAAAGTGACTCACTGCCGTCGGCGTCGACCAACGCCGCCGAGATGGCGAGCGGAATGGCGGAATTTTGATTCCCGCTCGCCGGCTGGACGGTAAGACCGGGCGGCGTGGCCACGCGGTCCAAGACGGTGACGACCAGGTCTTGCGTCGTCGTCGCCACGTCGCCGCCGTTCATTTCCACGGAGCGGGCTTCCAAACCAAGCGTGAACGTACCGGCGAAGACGAACGGCGGTTGAACAGTCAAGCCGAAGAGTTGCGCCGGCGTAAGCAAGAACGCGCCGGGTCCGTCGGCGGTTCCCGCCGACAAAGTCGCGCCGGCCGGCACGTTGCTGATCCGGATGGACAGTGTTTCACTGTCGGCATCGGTCGGCGCGGCGAAGACGACGAGCGGAATGAACGCGTCCTGCTCGCCTTGCGCCGGGTAGTTGAAGAGGAGCGGAGCCGATGCAGCGGCGTCCAAAATGGTGAAGTTCAGAGTTCGTGAAACCTCGGCGGAGATTGTGCCGTTGAACGATTCAGTCGACCAAACGGAGACGAAAAGCGTTGCATTGCCAACGTAGTCCGACGGGAAGACCACGCTCAAATTTGCAAGTTGCGCCTCGGTCAGAAGTATTCGGCCGAGGGGGTCAATCGGGCCAGCGGAAAAGATCGTTCCGGCCGGTGCCCCTTCAATGCGGACACTGATCGTTTCAGTAGATTTACCGGCGTCATTTGTCTGAACGGTAATCGAAAGTGGAATCGTCACCCCCTGGTCGGCAGCCGGTGGTTGAAGGACGTTCAGCGTCGGAATGGAAGCGGTCGTGTCGGAGGTGAAACGCTGCGAGTAGACGCCGAAATCGTCCTGGCTCTCCACCTGTTGGCCGCGGCTATGCCATGCGATGACGAAGTCGCCGTCCGAGTCTATCGCCACAGATGGAAAGCGTTGATCGTTGGTGGTGTAAGAGTTGACCCGAAACTCCCCACCCTGGGCAATGCCGACTGCGTTGTACCTCTGAGCGTAGACCC
>JBOFFD010001201.1:0-1994 GCA_051648425.1 Planctomycetia bacterium | reverse complement strand
GACCACCCCGGCTAAAAGGAAAGGATCGCTACACCTAACCCGAAAAGACAGTCGCCAGAGGAGAGCCGGCCGTCGACCGACGTCCACCCGCCGTGAGAGGATTTTGTCCCGATGAGCCTGCCGGATCATGCCAGCGCTTTTCTTGAACTGCTTGCCCAGTACGGCTGGGAAATGGGCCTGGAACGGCTCGACCGCGAGCTGCAAGGGTCGGCGGCGCCGCCGGCGTTGCGGGCGTTGTTCGTCGCCAGCCAGGCCGCCGAGCGCGGCCGGCACGACGTCGCCCGCGCCGAGATCGCCGCCGCCGAACGCGACCCCGAACTGGCCGACTGGTGCCGGCTGCTGCGGGCGTTCGTCGCCCACCGCGAGCGGGCGTACGCCGAGGCCCGCCGCCTGCTCGACGAAGTTCAGGCCGGCGGCTTCCCCCGCCCCGCCCTGGAAGGGGTTCACGCCCACTTGACCGGCTCGACCCTTTTCCGCGAAGGCCGGGGCGTCGAGGCCGTCGGCTGGCTGCGGCGCTCGGCGGAAATCCTGTCGGCCCCCACGCCCCACTTCCTGCTCGGCCGAACGTTCGACTCGCTGGGCATGGTCTACGCCGCCCGCGACGACTTCCACGCCGCCCGCCGCTTCTACGAGGCGGCCGTCGACCACAAACGCCGCTTCAACGACCGCCCCGGCCTCGCCCTCTCCCACGGCAACCTCGGCCGGCTGTACCTCGACTGGGGCTACTTCGACAAGGCGGCCCGCGCGTTCGAGACCGACCTCGAACTGTCACAACGGCTCGACGACCGCCCCGGCCAAGTGCAAATGCGCAACGACCTGGGACGGACGGCCCTGGCGCAGGCGGAAATCGCGCCGCCCGCCCAAGCCCGCCGCCACCGCGACGACGCCCGCTTGTGGCTGGCCGAGGCGGTGCGTTCGGCCGACGACGCCGGGCTGACAGTGGCCGGCGGCTTCGCGCGGAAAGACCTGGCCGCCGTGCTGGTGGCGCTGGACGAGTTCGACGAAGCCGACCGGCTGCTGGCGGAAGCCGACCGGCTGTTCGCAGAGGCGGGGTTCACCGTCGGCCGGCCGTTCTTGCAGCGGGGGCAGGGGGAACTGGCGGCGGCGCGGGGCGACTTCCACGAAGCCTTCCGCCTATTGCATGCGGCCCTCGACGCATTCGACGGAAAAGACGCGCTGGAGGCCGGCCGGACCAAACTGGCGCTGGCGCGGGTGCGGTGCAAGGACCCGCACGCGCCGGCCCCCGAACGGGAGCGGGCCTACCTGGGGGCGCTCGACGCCGCCGAACGGTCGCGCCGGCCGTGGCTGGTGGCGCTCGTGGAAGGGGAGATGCGCGATTCGATGGCCGACGCCCTGGCGCTGCGGCTGTACCGGCGGGTGCGCGGCCGCGCGATCGCCGACGATTCGACGTCGCTGATGGACGGTCGGCAGGAGACGGCCACCGTGCTGTTCCTCGACGTGAAAGGGTACTCGAAGTTCTCGAAGGATCTGCCGCCGCGCGAGGTGATGGAGACGCTCAACCAGCTCATGGCCGACCTGAGGTCTTCCATGTCGTTGGCTACGAAATGACCCGACCGGCCCCTCACTTGCTGAAGACTATTTGCGTCGACCGTTACGTAGGTCAATCCCTGAAACCGCGGGTTTATTGATGCTTGCGGACCCCGAACTTCGAGCGCAGGGCATGGCATTCCGGCAGCGGCCGAACGGATGCGATTTCCCTCCGATGAGAAAGCTTGCGAACAGTGGCGACCTCCGATCCGACTACGTAAACCTTCTTTGAACGGCAGCGTGACATTAAAGGCCAATTAGCTCTAATAGCCAGGGCTTCCAAGGTGTGCGGCGAATCCATAAGTTATTATTTCGCAATACTTAAGGAAATCCTTTTTTCGAGGCCGCACGGATGTTGCCCAAGGCTTTCGATGCTTTCGTCCAGCAGCGTCCCGTCTGCGTCATGGCGCGGGCGGTCGTCGAGAACTTCTTTCAGCCCGACCGGC
>JBOFFD010001200.1:0-7353 GCA_051648425.1 Planctomycetia bacterium | reverse complement strand
CCCGGTCGGTCTCGAAGACGCGCCAGGCGGCCCAGACGTGCACCGGCGGATTGACGTCGGAAAAGTTCCACTCGTAGGCCGGGATCTGCCCGTTCGGGTGCATGTACCATTCGCGCAGGAACAGCAGCAGTTCCTTCTTCGCGAACTCCGGGTCGATGAGCGAGACCGGCAGGCAGTGGAACGCCGTGTCCCAGACGCAGTAGTACGGATACTCCCATTTGTCGGGCATCGAGACGACGTCGGCGTTGTTCAGGTGGGCCCAGTCGCGGTTGCGGCCGAACTTGCGGCCGGGCGGGGGCGGCGGCTGCGTCGGGTCGCCGGCGATCCACTGCGGCACGTCGAGGTAGTAGAATTGCCGCGACCAGACGTACCCCGCGAACGCCTGCCGTTGCACCAGCTTTACGTCGGCGTCGACCACGTCCTTCTGTACGTCGGCGTAGAAGGCGTCGGCCTCGGCGCGACGGCGGGTCATGACGGCGTCGAAGTCGGCGAACGGTTCGCCGCCCGTGTTCGACAGCCGCGCCCGCACCCGCACCGACCCGCCCGCCGGCACCGTGAAGCGATGGCGGGCGGCGACCTTCGTCCCCGCGCCGTCCGGGTTCACCGCGTCGGCGCGGCCGTGGACGACCGCTTCATGCACGCCGTCCTTGAAACACCCGTGGTCGCCGTCGAAGCCGAACGCCGTCCGCCGGTTCGTGTCGTTCTCGCAGAAAAGCAGGTCGGCGCCCTTCTCGACGTGGAAGCGGAAGTCGTCGTAGGCGTGGCAGTCGCGTTCTTCGGGGAAATGGGCCGAGCAGGGGTGCGTCAGGACGACCGTCCCCGGCCCTTCCTTCCGCAGCGACGGCTTTTCGACCCCGTCCTTCCACGCCCAGGTGTTGCGGAACCACAACTGCGGCAGGACGTGCAGTTCGGCGGCGTCCGGTCCGCGGTTGTGCGCCGTGACGAGCATCAACAGATCGTCCGGGCCGGCCTTGGCGTATTCGACGAAAACGTCGAAGTACCGGCCCCCGTCGAAGACCCCGGTTTCGAGAAGCTCGAATTCAAGCTCGTGTTTGCCGCGGCGGCGGTTCTCGTCGGTCAGCCGTCCGTAGGGGAACTCTGCTTGCGGATACTTGTACAGCATCTTCAGGTACGACGCCGTCGGCGTACCGTCGAGATAGTAGTACAAGTCTTTGCAGTCTTCGCCGTGGTTGCCGTCGCCGTTCGGCAGGCCGAAGATCCGTTCCTTCAGGATCGGATCGCGGCCGTTCCATAACGCCGGCGCCAGACAGACGCGCTGTTGGTCGTCGCAAATCCCGGCCAGCCCGTCTTCGCCCCACCGATAAGCCCGCGACCGCGCCTGTTCGTGCGAAAACGAGTTCCAGGCGTTCCCGTCGGCGGAGTAGTCCTCTCTGACGGTGCCCCACTGCCGTTCGCTGAGGTAAGGCCCCCACTTGCGCCAGGGCTTGCGACCCTGCCGGTCTTCTTCCAACCGCTCGCGTTCCGGATTCATGGCGGTCCCGCGGTCTTAAGTTCCAGGCGTAGCGAGAACGATACACGGATGATTGTACCTTTTCTTCGGCGGCCGGCAATTCTCCCGCTCGGGAGTTTAGGTCGAAGAAACGCCGAAGATGACGGCGGGGCGGATTGAACGGGCAGGTACTGAGAGAGGAGCGGTCGGAGTCGATCAACGTTCGCCGGAAACGCCGAGGGTCAGCAGCGGGCCGTCCCCCTTTTCTCGCGCGCCGAGCAATCGGAACAGTTCGACGAGTAGGCCGAAGGTCGCCTTCGTCTCCAGGTCGGCGTCGTCGATGTAGTACCAGTAGCCGCGATAGGGGACGGCCACCGCCGCGCGGGCCGGACGCCGTTCGCAGACCCGGACGCGGAACAGGTCGCCCGACACGAGGTTCCAGTCGAACGGTTGGCCGTTCGGCCCCTCGGTGATCGGCACGAGACCGGCCGCGTAGTGCGGCGGCGGCACCTCCACCCCCTTCGAGAGGTAGAACATCATGTCGAGGATCGAACGGGGGCCGACCAGCAGCTCCTCGGCCTCGGCGGTTTCCAGCTCGCCGGCCCGCGGCTTTTCCTCGCCGATCTCCATGATCCGGTAACTCGTCCGGCCCGGTTGCAGACCGAGCCGGCGTTCAAGCTCGACCACGTCCGGCTCGCCGAGGAACTCGGCGGGGATGCGAAGCGCGTAGATCCGCCGCCGCCGCATCAACACCATCGTCGAACCGTCGTCGTGCGTGCGGAACGCCAACTTCTCCTTCGCCGCTTCGACCAGATCCCGGCCGCGCACCTGCGAGGTCGGAATCGGGTCCGAGGCGGCGACGTCTTGCACCTCGATCGAAACCTCCGCCCGGCCGCGCCGCTGCAGGTCGCCGAGCAACCGGGCGGCGCCGTTGAAATCCTCGAACGGCGGCGCGGCTCGAGCCAGGATGGTGTGCCCGTCGTTGGCGTTGCGGCGGCCGTTCATACGGTGCAACGTCAGGCGGAACAGCCGGTCGAGCGACCAGCCCCCTTCCGCGAGGAAAAGAACGTCTTCGAGCCGGGCGGGCGTCAGCAGGCTTTTGCCGAAATCCGGCCCCGCCTGCGGCGCGTACGATATGGTCGGGTCGTCGGAGCCGCCCACCCCCAGCACCCCGAGTAGCGTCCGCTCGGCTTCGTCGACGCCGCCGGTGAACTCGGCGCCGAAGCTCGCTTCGTACTGCGCCACGATGCCGGCCACCGCCACGAACTCCGGCGGTTGGACGTACCTCAGCCGGACGATGTTCAACAGAAACTCTTCCCGATCGGTGCGTCCCACCGCCTCGTTGTAGTGGGGACGCACCTTGCGGATCGACGCCGGTCCCAGGCAGCCCAAGGCGGTGATGGCGGCGGCGACCAGCACGGCGGCGCGAAGTGGATTCATGAAAACCTCCGACGCCTCCGGTCGTTGCCGCGACACCTCGTCGATCATCATCGACGCCCGCCCACGGTGTCATTCACGGAAAAATCGATGCGACCGTACTGTTTCTCGCCGACTCAAGGCCCCCGATTCCCTCGTCGTATGCCCTTTGGCGTCCCGACGAAACGGTCGACGGCGATCGAAAAGCCGAGGTTCTCAAAATGTGGATGCTTTTCCCGCAAACAGACTATAAATAAATTGTCGTTGTAACGGTAATTTGAAACGGAGTACGGATACATGGACTTCAAGGGCAAAGTGGCGGTGGTGACCGGCGGGACGTCGGGCATCGGTCGGGTGACGGCGGCGGCGTTGGCGGCGGCGGGCGCCAAGGTGGTGGCGGCGGGTCGGCGCGAAGCCGAAGGGGCGGCGGTCGTCGCCGAGATCGTGAAGGCGGGCGGCGACGCGATCTTCGTCAAGACCGACGTGGCCGTCGAAGCCGACGTCAAGAACCTCGTCGCCCAAACCGTGAAGAAGTACGGCCGGCTGGACGTCGCCTTCAACAACGCCGGCGTGGAGATGATGGGCCCGCTGACCGAAGCGACGGTCGACGACTACCGCAAGACGTTCGATATCAACGTGTTGGGCGTGGTGTTGTCGATGAAGTACGAGATCCCGGCGATGCTGGCGGCGGGCGGCGGGTCGATCGTCAACACGTCGAGCATCGCCGGGCACGTCGGGATGGCGGGGGCGGGGTTGTACATCGCGTCCAAGTTCGCGGTGGAAGGGCTGACGAAGACGGCGGCGCTGGAATACGCCGGGCAGAAGATCCGTGTCAACGCGGTGGCGCCGGCCGCCATCGAGACCGACATGATCGACCGGTTCGCCGGTCCGATGGGCAGCGACTCTCGGACGTATCTGACCTCGCTGCACCCGGTCGGCCGAATGGGCCGGTCGGAAGAAGTTGCGGCGGCGGTGCTTTTTCTGGCGTCCGACGCCGCCTCGTTCATCACCGGGATCTCGCTGCCGGTCGACGGCGGCTTCCTGGCGAAGTAGACCGTCTTCCTACGGACGGCGGGCGACGACGAACAGCGCCTCGCCGCGGCCGAACAGACGGGCGGCGTACGAGGCCGCCCGCGAGCCGACGCGCCCGCCCCACCAAAGGCGGGCCAGCGGCGAGCAGGCTCGCGCCGAGTGTCGCACCCAACTGCTGTGACCGATGGTGCGACACGAAACGACCGCCAGCCCCGCCGCCTGCACCATCGCCGCCAAGGTGGCAGGCGTGTAATGGGCGCGGTGGCGCGGCAGATCGAGGCCGATCCAATCGGGACCGAACGTCTGGGCGGCCCAGCCGGCGGTGTTAGGTACGGTTAGACGGAGTTCGCCGTCGTCGGCCAACAGGTCGCGGACGCCCCCCAGGAAGCGGCGTGGCGTATCGACGTGTTCCAGCACTTCCCAGGCGGTGACGAGGTCGAACCGTTCACCGGCGAGCGCGTCGTCGGGCAGCGTGCCGACGACGACGGGCACGTCGTAGGCGCCGCGGGCCGATTCGGCGGCGTGCTCGCTGCGGTCGAGGCCGAGCACCTCCCAGCCCAGGCCGCGCATGCGGTGCAAATAACGGCCGCCGCCGCAGCCCACGTCCAAGAGGCGTCGTTTGCCCGTCGGCGCCGCCAGGTACGGGTCGTAGCGGCCAGCGAGGCGCCGGCGGCAACGGTCGACGATTCCCGGGGCGGCCGGCACGAACAGCGTTTCGATGAACCGGCGGCGCCAGGCGGAGTGCCAACGGTCGCGCGGCGGCTTGACTTGGTACGGACCGTAGTCGCGCGGGTACAGGTCGTCCCACGGGACGTCGTCGGCCTGGGGCGAGGTGTATTGAGTGCCGCAGGCGTGACACTCGACGACGCGCCACCGCCCATCGCCGGCGCCCTCGAACCGGGCGACGGGGCTTGCCGCCCGGCCTGTGCAGAGCGGACAGGCGACCGCGGCCGCCTCGGCTTCGGAAAGCCGACTCGCGCCGTGTCGGGCCGTTCGGCGGCCGATCGTCGGTGGTCGGCCGCCGTGGGTCGTTCCGCTGGTCATCGCCGCGCTCCCGTCGTCGGCGCGGCGGCCGCCGTCTTTCGTGGACTCGAAGACTTGTTCGGCGTGATTTCGTACAGGTAGACGCCCACCCGCCCGTCGTCGGCGGCGTCGCGGGCCGTGTCGGTCGGAAAGACGCCGATCAATCGGCCTTCCCGTTCCACGCGGGCGATCGCGCGATGGGTCCGGCCGTCGGTGCGATACACCATCGTCGGGTCGACGACGGCGTAGCGGATCGGCAACGGCCGGGGCAGTTTGCCCGGCGGCGACCACAACGGCCGGCCGGCGAAAAAGCCGCTGACGAATTGCGGATCGAACACCAAATCACCCGGGCCGGCGTGCTCGGCGAGCCACGCGGCGCATTCCATGTGACCTTGGCGGTGACGGTGCATCGGCTTGAACCAACTCGGCACGCACAGGAAGACCGCCACCGCCGCCATGAGGGTGACCGTTCGATACCGCCGAACGAACCGCACCCGCTCGGCCGTCCAATCGCGTTCCCACGGCAGGCGGGGGATGCGTTCCATCCAAGCCAGAACGGCGACGGCGCCGGTCATCGCGTAGACGCCCAACAGGGGTAGGAGCGGCGTCATGTAGCGACCCGCAAGGTAGCCGGCCCGCATCTGCAACAGTACCAACATGGCGCCGCAACCGAGCATGGCGAAGACGACCAACAGGTGCGGGCCGCGGACGGTGTGGATCGGCTTGAAGCGGGCGGCCAAACCGACCAGCGCCAGCGCCAGCAGCCAGCCGCGGGTCTCTTGGCCGACTTCCCGGAAAAGGCGGGCCAGCGTCGGCCCAAAGCCCATCAGCTCATGCCCTTCCATCTTCACGAACGGCCGGTCGACCAGTTTGGGGGCGTCGATCGGCGGGACGGCGGGCGCGGCGGCGGTCGGCTCCGGTTCGTCGCGCGGGGATGTATCCTCTGTCAAGGAGTTCAACGCCGCGGCGGCGACGGCGGCGTCGGTTTCCACCGGCGGTTCCTTCGTCGGCGGCGCGGCGATGGTCGCTTCAACGCCGCCCGGTTTCGGCCCAAGCCGTTCGTCGACGGTGGGGGCGACGCCCATGACGATGAGGCCGGAATCGCGCGGCGTCAAGCGACCGGCGACCGCCACCAGCGACCCGAACGGCACCGCCCATGCCAGAAGAAAGACGCCAAGGGCCACCGACCATCGGCGAGGCGCCCAGCGGTCGCCGGCAATCCAGCCCGCCGGCAGTAGGCACTGCGAAAGCAGCGCCGTCCCCATCGCGGAAACGACGGCCGCGGGCAGCAACACCGCTTCCACCCGTACCCAGAAAGCGATTCCCGCCAACAGCCCGGCGCCGGCGAACGCGGCGACCGACTGACGCCGCCAGGCGTAGACCGCCAGCGCGAAGCCGCTCATCCAGATCGCGGCGTGCAGATCGTCGGAAAGGATGTCGGAGGCGTACAGCACCTGCCGCGGTACCATCCAGACGGCCAGGCAGCCGCAGAACGCGAGCCGTCGGCCCCACAACTGCACGCCGGCGGCGTAGCTGGCGACCAGGAACGCCAGCGAACAAACGACGCTCCACCCCTGGCCGGCGCGCATCCACGAATACGGGCCGTCGTCGCCGGTGACGGCCGCCACGACCTTGCGAGCCGCCAAAAACGTGGCGGGGTAGAGTGGGTGGACTTCCATCAGACGGACGGCGTCGACGAAGGAGTGCGTTTCGAGGAGTCGGGCCGCCGAAATGAAGCGGAAGGCGTCACGCGCCGGGGCCACGGTGGTGACGACGGCGTAAACGCGGGGGACGAGGGCCGCGACGCACAGGATCGCCAAGGCGGCGGCGTGCCAGCGCCAAGACGCGGGGCCGGTCGGCTCGGCGTCGAAGGCGCGTGGGGTCTTGTCGTCGTCGGCCATCCTTGGCTCCGTGCGGCTTCGTCGTGGTGCGGCCTCGCCGACGTCGCCCTCAGCGCCGGACGGCTTGTCAGCCGGTCAGCGCCGCTTCGGCGAACGCGCGGGCGGCGGCGAGGGCGTCGGGCAGCGCGGCGGGATTTTTTCCGCCTCCCTGCGCCATCGTGGGCCGTCCCCCGCCTTTGCCGTCGACCTTGGCGGCGGCCTCTTGCAGCCATTTGCCCGCGTTCAGCCGTTTCGCCAGCCCATCGTCGACCATAGCGAGGAGTTGGACCTTATCAGGTTCCTGGGAAGCGAGCAAGACCGCCGACGCCGGCGTCTGGGCGCGCACCTTGTCGGCCAGCGTCCGCAGGTCGTCCTGCGACGGCGCGCCGGCGATGGTGGCGATAAAAATCGTACCGGCGCCGACGGTTGCGGCGGTTTTCATGATCTCGGCGAACTGGTCGGCGGCGCCAACGGCCGGCTTCTCCTTCAGTTGCTTCTGCAGGTCGCGCACTTCCTTCTGCAACGCCTCGATACGCTTGGGCAGCTCGGCCG
>JBOFFD010001199.1:0-7787 GCA_051648425.1 Planctomycetia bacterium | reverse complement strand
ATGCACGCCGACCGCCGCGAGGAAATCGACGTCGGCGAACCGGGCGACATCATCGCCGTCGTCGGTCTCGACTGCGCCTCGGGCGATACCTTCTGCGGCGGCGACCGGAGCTACGCCCTGGAAAGCATCTTCGTCCCCGAACCGGTCATTTCGCTGGCCGTCGAAGCCGAAAAGCGCGCCGACAGCGAAAAGCTGTCGAAGGCGCTCAGCCGCTTCCAGCGCGAAGACCCGACGTTCCGCGTCACCACCGATGCGGAAACCAAGGAAACGATCATCAAGGGGATGGGCGAACTCCACCTTGAAATCTACCTGGAACGGATCAAGCGCGAATACAACGTGGTGGTCGTCGCCGGCGCGCCGAAGGTCAGCTACCGCGAAGCCCCGACCATGCCGGCGCCGTTCGACTATAAGCACAAGAAGCAGACCGGCGGTTCCGGCCAGTATGCCCACGTCGTCGGCACGATGTCGCCGATCGAGGGCGGCGAAGAGGAAGGTCAAACCTTCGTCTTCGAGAACAAGGTCACCGGCGGCCGCATTCCCGGCGAGTACATCCCCTCGGTCGAAAAGGGGATGCGCGAAGCCGTGAAGAAGGGGCCGCTGGCGGGCTTCGAAGTGGTCGGTCTGCGGTACACGCTGCAGGACGGTTCCTACCACGAAGTCGACTCGTCCGACATGGCGTTCCAGATTTGCTCGCGCGACTGCTTCCGGGAAAACTTCCCGAAGACGAAGCCGGTGCTGTTGGAACCGATCATGAACGTCGAAATCGAAGTGCCGAGCGAGTACCAAGGACCGGTGCAGGGCGACATCTCGTCCCGCCGCGGCACCATCATGGGAACCGACTCGCGCGAAGGTTTCACCGTGCTGTCGGCCGAAGTGCCGTTGGCCAACATGTTCGGCTACTCGACCGACCTGCGGTCCGCCACGCAGGGTAAGGGAACCTACACGATGGAGTTCGCCAAGTACCAGAAGGTGCCGGGCAACGTCCAGGAAGAAGTCATCAAGGCGCGGGCCGCCGCGAACGTGCGGAAGTAACACTTCCCGCGTTTCGGCCGACGACCGTTCCCACCGCGACCTCCGCCCAACCGGCGGGGGTCGCGTTGTTTAGAGACCCTCGTTCCTTCCCTCGCCCTTGGAGTAAGACCGCCGTGCCTCCCGTCGTCGTTTTCGACCAAGCGACTCGCACCTTCGACGGCCGGCCGGCGTTGGTCGATCTTACATGGACGGTTCCCGCCGGCGCGCGGGCGGCCGTCTTAGGACCGAACGGCAGCGGCAAATCGACCCTGCTGCGCCTTTTAACCGGCTACCTCTTTCCCACCGACGGCGCCGTGACTGTGTTGGGCGAACGCTTGGGCGGCGTCGACGTGCACGCGCTGCGCCGCCGAATCGGCGTCGTCGACCCCGCCGGCCTCATCGCCGACGACCACCAAATTCGCGCCTGCGACGTCGTCCTTACCGGAATTCGCGGCTGTCTAACCGTCGATTTCTGGGAACCGACCGCGATGCAATACGCCGACGCCTTCCAAGCCTTGGAAAACGTCGGCCTCGGCGACCAGTGCCGCCAACGCTACCGCACCCTGTCCAGCGGCCAACAGCGGCGTGTCCTACTGGCGCGAGCCTTGGCCAACGACCCGGAACTCTTGGTCCTCGACGAACCGACCGCCGGCCTCGACCTGCCGGCCCGCGAAACCCTGTTGGCCACCCTTGACCAATTGACCGCCGTCCGACCTTCGCTCACCACCATTTTGGTGACGCACCACTTGGAAGAGTTGTCGCCGAAGACCGACGAAGTGTTGCTCTTGGCGAAAGGCCGCGCCGCCGCTTCCGGCCCGCCCGAAAAAGTTCTGACCGCCGCGAACTTAAGCGCCGCCTTCGACTGCCCCGTGGAAGTAAACCGCCGCGCCGGCCGCTGGTACTGGTCGGCCACCGCCGACGCTTGGTCCGCCCTCGTCTCACTGAAAGAAAAGTAGACTGTATTCCGACTCGTTCTGTTTCCGTTGCGTCGGCGTGAAAATTCATCAAACAGCGCCGACGGTTGAAACAGCGATGCGAAAAGTGGTTGAAAGAGCGGTTGGACGCGTGGTCGGAAGAGCAGTCGGAATGAGTTTCAGCCCTGAAACGACGGCACTCTTACAGCGTAGGGAAACCCCCTGGCCTAAGATGCAAGCCAAACCGCGAAGCTCTGAAAGGGCGTAACGTCACTCGACGGCGACGACAATCGATCTCACGACCCGACCTCCGCCGTCCGTTCGGCTTCGATCAGGAACAACCGCCAAAACCAATCGATGCGGATAGACGACGTTTCGAGGACGTTGTATCCGACCGTCCGAAGCGCGGCGGCGACGGCCGCCGGTCGATGGATGCGACGCACCGCGGGCGACTTCCGGTGAATCCACCATCCCAGTAAGACCAACGGCCACGCATCGCCGTGCCAGTCGACGAGCAACAACCGGCCGCCGGGCTTCGTCACGCGGTGGAATTCGGTAAGCCACACGGTTGGATCGTCGACGTAGTGCAGGCCGCTGGCGGAAACCACCACGTCGAAGGTTTCGTCGGCGAACGGAAGTCGGGCGGCGTCGCCTTGGATCAAATTCAGATCGGGAAGCGCTTGGCGAAGCATCGCGGCCGAGGCGTCGACGCCGACGTACTCCGCCGGCCGCCGGTCCTGTTTCATTCGCGTGTGCAGGCCGGCGGGGCCGCAGGGGACGTCCAACAGCCTGTTGGTGTGAAGCGGAAGCCGCGCCGCTACGGCTGTAAGACTACCGTCTACGTAGCGGCTCCATCGCCGATCGTAATCGGCGGCCGCTTCATCGTACTGTTTGCGGGCTTGGTCGTACGTCACCGCGGCAGGCTGTTGCCTTTCATCATCGCGTATTCGGCTTCGGGAATCATGCCGGCCCGCTGGTAGGCGCGTGACAGCGCGATATAAGAGAACATTTCGTTCGGTTCCTTGTCGACGATCTTCTGCGCCGTCGCGATTGCTTCTTCGTGTTGATTCAGTTCGGTGCAGCACTGGACGATGGCGTGCATCGGCAGCGTATCGGCGCCGCCCATCGCGTCGGCTTCGCGAAGTTTCACCAAGGCTTCCTCGTAGCTCTTGGCGTCCTTCAGTTTGCAGCCTTCTTTGTAAAGTTCCACGCGGGTCGGCATTTTTCAAATCCCCTGGCGACGATCGACTTCGACCGAAACGAACGACGGACGCCGCCCGACGGTCCGTCGGCGGCGCGCGGCGGATGGGCCGCCAAGCGTCGAACCGTACGATAGGTGCGGAACCGCGCGACGCCAAGCGGCGGAGAATGGGAAACGCGCGGCTGGTCAGGCGATGGGACGGCGGAACGCCTCGAAATCGGCCCCTTGCTCTGCCAGAACGAGGACGATCGACGCCCCGGACTCGAAGGCGGCGACCTGCGGGCCGGGGTCGACCGACCGCGCCCCGTACCAGCCTTCCGAAACGAACGAAACGGGCGACCCCTCGGCGTAGCGACGGCGGGCCGTCAAGACGACGACCAGCCGACGCCGGCCGTTCCACAGTTCGTAGACGCGGGCGGAGTCGTCAAGGAATCGGCACCAGACGAACCCGGTGCAGTGCGACGGTTCCAGTTCGCGCGGCCAGTCGCCGGTGAAGTCGCTGACACGCGGTTCGCGTTGAAAATCAACGTCCCACAACGTGTGGGCTTCGGTCACGGCGGTGGCCAACGACCAATTGGCGGGCGGCGTCGAAAAATGAACGGTGGCGGCCGAACCGCCAAGCAGCAGACCGGCCGCCAGGGCGCGGCGCCGTCGGCCGCGAAGGTCGTGGCGGCGGCGGTCGTCGGCGAGTCGATCATGCACCCGGCGGATCAAGTCAGCCGGCGTCCGCACGTTTCGCAGAGAGTCGGAAAGTCGGCGGTCGAACGACGGATCGGCGTCGTTCCCCTCGGCGGGTCGCCGTTCGCGGTCGGGGTCGTCGGGACCGCCCCCGACGCCGAACCAACGTCCCATGCCCGACATCTTCCAACCTCGAAAGTTCCGTGTCAGCCCCGTGGGGCGGCCGTCGCCACCTCGCGGACGTCCCATTCCAACCGCCGCCGCATAAACTCCTTGCCTCGCGCGATTCGGCTCATCACCGTCCCGAGCGGACATTCGAGGATCTCCGCGATTTCACGATAACGAAACTCCTGAAAGTAAAACAACAGGATCGGCTCGCGAAATTCTATCGGCATTTGGTCGAGAATCGATTGCAACTTGTCCGATCCGATGACGTCCAGTAGCGTCGGTTCATCTTCCGAACACGCGATTTCATCCATCGCCCGGTGCTCGACGACGACCGCAGGCCGGGCGTCGCGCCGCGACAATCGCCGCAGGATCGTGAACAGCCATGCCTTAGCGGCCGACGGATCACGGAGCTGATCCAATTTGTTCTGAGCGACCAAAAAGGTCTCTTGAACCAAATCCTCGGCGGCGGCCGGGCAGCCGGTCAGCCGAACGGCGAACCGGTAAAGTACGTCGAGATGCTCACACGCCAAGGCGTCGAGCAGCACCACCGCCGACGGCGTGGCCTCCGAAGGACGTTTGAACAAAACCATCGCCGCTCCCGAAAAGAAGCCGCTAAGCAATCCGTTGTACGGCCTTTTTCGCCGACGACTGCCGATCTTGGAGTTCGATCGGGCAAGTTTCACGGCGATCTCATTGTAGAAGTCCAACGCTTCCACGCCCGTCCTCTCGTTCCTTCTTCCCGAAGAATTAAAACTTTTCGGGAATAAACCGGCGGTCGCCCCTCTCTTCCTTGGTAGAAACAGTCGCGGCGGAACACCCAGCGTTCTGGGTCCGCAATGTCGATGCCGTTCTGGAGAAATCGAATCATGCTGAAGAAACTGCTCGCTTTGATGGTCGCCGTCAGCTTCGTCGCCGTCGGCTGCGCGCCCCCGCCGGCCAAGAAGGCCCCGGACGTCAAGACCACCGAACCGGCGAAGGCCGACGGCAAGATGGACCCGAAGTCCGAAGATAAGAAGGACGCTCCGAAGGTCGACGCCCCGAAGGTCGACGCTCCGAAGGTCGACGCTCCGAAGGTTGAAGCTCCGAAGGTTGAAGCTCCGAAGGTCGAAGCTCCGAAGGCCGACGCCAAGAAGAGCTGAATCGGTCTCTAATCGCGTTCAACATCTGAATTGTGCGACGCCCGCTATCACGGGCGTCGTTGCATTTCTTGGCCGTACGGTTATCTCGTCCGCTGCCGCGCATGGTTCACATCCGTATACTTTCCGTCGTAGAAAGCGCCGCGCCGTCTGGTGGGAAACCGACGGTGCGAACAATGCTTTCCGGAGTGCGTTGACCCAAGATGGCGCGGAAGAAAACCGTAGCGGCGCTTCCCGCCGACCCTGCCCCCGTCGACCAGCCTTGGCTTTCGGTTTTGGGGGCCGCGCACCACAACCTCAAACACGTCGACCTACACCTGCCGCTCGGCCGCTTCATCGCGGTCACCGGCGTTTCCGGCTCAGGAAAAAGTTCACTGGTGAACGACGTCCTGCGCGATCATTTGGCGCGAGAGTTGAACGGCGCCGAGACGGAACCCGGCGCCTGCGAAGCGGTCTTCGGCCTGCAACACCTCGACAAAATCATCGATATCGATCAGACGCCGATCGGCCGCACGCCGCGCTCGAACCCCGCCACTTACATCAAACTCTTCGACGAAATCCGCGATCTGTACACCAAGCTGCCGGAATCGAAAGCCCGCGGTTATCAGCCCGGACGTTTCAGTTTCAACGTCCCCAGCGGCCGCTGCGAAGCCTGCGAAGGCAATGGATCGAACCGGCTGCCGATGGACTTCCTCGCCGACGTCTGGGTGGTCTGCCCGGTCTGTCAAGGTCGACGATTCAACCGTGAGACGTTGCACGTCCGCTTCAAAGATAAAAACATCCACGACGTCTTAGAGATGGATGTTCAAGAGGCGCTGACCCACTTCGAGAACGTGCCGAAGCCGCGATTGATGCTTCAGACGCTGCACGACGTCGGCCTTGACTACGTGAAACTCGGCCAGCCGTCGCCGACGTTGTCCGGCGGCGAGGCGCAGCGGATCAAACTCGCCCGCGAACTGTGCAAACGATCGACCGGTCGAACGATGTACGTCTTGGACGAACCGACCACCGGATTGCATTTCGCCGACGTCCAACGATTGTTGACGGTGCTGCACGGCTTCGTCGAGGCGGGCAACACCGTCGTCGTCATCGAACACAACCTGGACGTGGTGAAGACCGCCGACTGGGTGGTCGATCTGGGACCGGAAGGCGGGGCGGGCGGCGGCCGGATCGTCGTCGCCGGCACGCCGGAGGTGGTCGCCGCCTGCGACGCCAGCCACACCGGGGTGTCGCTCCGACCGCTGCTCGCCGGCTTCACGCCGTCGGCCGGGTCTAAGACCGGCGCCGCCGCGTCTAAGAAGACCCGTTCCGCGCTCTGCACGCATCTGACGGTGGAAGGCGCCCGGCAGCACAACTTGAAGGACGTTTCAGTAGAGGTGCCGTTGCACCGCATGACGGTCGTCTGCGGTCCCTCGGGATCGGGTAAAAGTTCGCTCGCGGTCGATACGATCTACGCCGAGGGCCAGCGGCGCTACGTCGAAAGCCTGTCGTCGTACGCTCGGCAGTTTCTGGGGCAGATGCAGAAGCCCGACGTCGAACGGATTTCGGGGTTGCCGCCGGCGATCTGCATCGAACAGAAGGCGGCCGGCAAAAGCCCCCGATCCACCGTCGGCACGACGACGGAGATTTACGACTATCTTAGAGTGTTGTTCGCGCGTCTTGGTCAACCGTTCTGTCCCGACTGTAAAAAATCGATCGGCACGCAGACTTCGGATGAAATCATCGATCGGCTGCTGACGCTGCCGGAAGGAGCGCGCGTCTACGTCGCGGCGCCGGTCGGAGCCGACCATTTCGATTCGTTTGAGGCCTTGTGGCGGGAACTTCAGCAGACCGGTTTCGTGCGCATGCGGGTCGACGGCGTCGGCTGCGACGTCGCGGCGCCGCCGGCGGTCGACCGTCGCCGGCGGCATAAGATCGAAGTGATCGTCGACCGGTTGACCATCCGCAAGGGGTTGCGCGGGCGCATCGCCGACGCCGTCGAGGCGGCGCTCGACCTCGGTCGCGGCGTCGTCCACGTCCTCCACGTCGATTCCGCCCCCGACGAAAAGAACTGGAACTTCGACCGGTACAGTCAGCACTTCGCCTGCGACCAGTGCGGCCGCAGTTTCGAGGAACTGACGCCCAATCACTTTTCCTTCAACGCGGCGCTGGGATGGTGTACGTCGTGTGAAGGGTTGGGCGTGCAGGCCGGCGGCGGCGGGGCGATCTTAAGCGACGTCGAAGGCATGACGCTGCGTCGGGGGGCGGTCGACGCCTGGCCGCGGCTTTGGGGGGCCGACAACCTTTTCGCCGAAGCGGTGACCGCCGTCGTCCGTAACGCCGGGTTTTCGATCGACGATCCGTTTCAATCGTTGAAGCCCGAACACCAACGCGCCGTCCTTTATGGAACCGGCGACGAATGGATCGACGTCGGCCGCAATATGAAGGTGCAGTACAAAGGCGTCTTCCCGGCGATCACCGAAGCGTCGCGCGTCAGTTGGGTGTACCGTCACCGCTTGGCCGACATCGTCGGTCAGGCGGCCTGCACCACCTGCAACGGTTCCCGCCTGCGCGACGCCGCCGCCGCCGTTCAGTTCCACGGTAAGACGCTGCATCAATGGTGCTCGCTGCCGCTGGGCGAATGCCTCGCCGAGTTTAAGAAAGTGAAGGCGACGAAGGATCAGCGCAAGATCGCCGGCG
>JBOFFD010001198.1:0-2300 GCA_051648425.1 Planctomycetia bacterium | reverse complement strand
TGGCGGACGTCTTCAAGGCGGCCGGCTTCGACTGGCGCGAGTCGGGTTGCAGCATGTGCCTGGGGATGAACCCCGACCAGTTGAAGCCCGGCGAACGGTGCGCCTCGACCTCGAACCGCAACTTCGAGGGACGCCAGGGGCGCGGCGGCCGCACGCACCTCGTCAGCCCGATCATGGCCGCCGCCGCCGCCGTCGAAGGCCGTTTCGTCGACGTCCGCCAGTGGAACCGCTGACCGATCCCGCGGAATCCGTCTTTCTTACACGATCTTAAAAACCGACGCCGTTCAGAAGAGAAGTACAATCGATGGAAGCCTTCACCGTACACACCGGCGTCGTGGCGCCGCTCGACCGGATGAACGTCGACACCGACGCCATCATTCCGAAACAGTTTCTGAAGCGCATCGAGCGCACCGGTTTCGGCGACGTCTTGTTCTTCGAGTGGCGCTTCGACCTCGCCGGCAAGCCGATCGCCGATTTCGTTCTGAACCGACCGCCCTACGACAAAGCCACCGTGCTGGTCGCCCGCGCCAACTTCGGCTGCGGCTCCAGCCGCGAACACGCACCCTGGGCGCTCAACAACTTCGGCTTCCGCGCCCTTCTGGCCCCGTCCTTCGCCGACATCTTCTACAACAACTGCTTCAAGAACGGCATCCTGCCGATCGTTCTGAGTGAAACACAGATCGACGACGTCTTCCGCCGCGTGGAAGCCAACCCCGGCTACACGTTGACGATCGACCTCGACAAACAGACGGTCGCCGGGCCGGACGGCTTCGCGCTGTCGTTCACGGTCGACCCATTCCGCCGCCACTGCCTGTTGAACGGCCTGGACGACGTCGGCCTGACGCTGCAACACGAAGCTAAGATCACCGCGTTTGAAGAACGCCGCGCCGCGGCCGCGGTTTAAGACGAAGTGGAAGTCGCCCGGCTTCTTTGCGAATTGTTCGCGCTGCTGTTCGCCGTGTTGTTCGCATCAGTGCTGTTGCACGAAGCCGGCCACGCGCTGGCCGCCCGGCTTCTGGGCGTGCGAGTGCTCGCCTTCGGCGTCGGCGGCCTGAAGCCGTGGTTCCATGTGCGCCTCGGCGCGGTCCGAGTCTTTTTCGGTTCCCCGTTCCGTGGCGGGGTCATGTTTTACTCGTACCCCGGCTTCATCGTTCCCCCTTGGCGCGCGATCGGCATGGTCTTCGGCGGACCGGTGGTCAATCTGGCGATCGCGGCGGCGGTCGCGCTCGTTTGGTGGTATGACCCCGCCACCCTCGATTCACACATGTTGCGGATCACGTTCGGCGTCAACGCGCTGTTGGGACCGTTCAATCTTGTTCCGATGGTCGTCAATGCGGGCGGCCTGCCGTTGCGAAGCGACGGCGGCACAATCTGGCTTTTGCTCCGCGGCAAAACCGCCCCCGCCAACCTGCCCTGGATCGACTACCAAGCCTGCGTGCTGGTCAGCGACTTCGGCCGGCGGTTGGATTCGATACCAATGGCGTCGTTCTTCACCGCCGCCGCCGCAGTGCACTTGATGCGACTGGGCGACGCAATGGCGGCGAAACGGCTGCTGGAGGAACCGGCGGCGTCGCACCCGGCGCGGACTCCCGAAGCCGAAACGATGCGCGCGATGGCTCAGGTGACGATCGACGCCGCCTTGGAACCCGAACGCCAAGAAGACCACGCGGCGCGGTTCGCGGAGATCGTGGCGGCGAACGAACCGCACGAACCGTCGGCGAAGGCTTGCAATGCGTATTTCCGACTGGCTATGGTTATCGATGCCGGCGAGCCGGGCAAACAGGCCGCCGCCGAGGCGGTCGAAGCGGCGGCGGGATCGCTGTTTCCCACTCATGCGGCCAACGCTCGCGCGCTCCAAATCGAAGCCGACCCGCCGACCGACCTCGCCGCCGCCGTCAAGGATTTCTTCGCCCGCCATCAGCCCGGCTCCATCGACCCGGCGACCCGCGCGCGCCTGTTGGGGTTCACTGCTTGGGAGTTGGCGCGGCGCGGCGATCCGGCGGCGCCGTCGTTCTTCAAGGACGCCGCCGACGCCTTGAAACAGTACACTTCGCCGATGCCTACCGTCGAACAAAGGGTGAAGTACGGCCGACTCGCCAGCCCCTATTTCGCCCGCGCGACCGCTCTCTTAGACCCGCAGGTGTTGTTGGAAGCGAACCGCGAAACGCCGCCTAAACCGAAACTTGCGCCGGTCTTTGGGCTGGCGTTGGCCTTGTTCGTCGGGATGTTGTTGGGGGCGTATCAAGTCTCGTTGCTCGACAAGAAGAGTAAGATCCCCGTTTCGCCGGCGAGGAGCGACC
>JBOFFD010001197.1:0-6154 GCA_051648425.1 Planctomycetia bacterium | reverse complement strand
CCGCGCGACGGCGGCGCTGCGAACGTGGATCTGACGGGGTTCGACCCGAATCACGTCGTCGACAAGTTCGCCGCCGCCAAATTCCGCGAGCAGGGCGTTCAGCCGTCGGCCGTCTGCGACGACGCCGCGTTCGTCCGCCGCGCCCATCTCGACGCCGTCGGATCGCTGCCGACCGCGGCCGAAGCCGCCGCCTTCATCGATTCCACCGACCCCGGCAAGCGGGCGAAACTCGTCGACCGGTTGCTCGGTCTTACCGGCGATCCGGCGCTCGACGTGTACAACAACCAGTACGCTTCTTACTGGACGCTTAAATGGGCCGACCTGCTGCGGGTGAACAGTCAGACGATCGGCGATCAAGGCATGTGGGCGATGCACAACTGGCTGAAGGATTCGTTCCGCGCCAATAAGCCGTTCGACCGATTCGTCCGCGAACTGGTGACGGCGAAAGGCTCCACGTTCAGCGTCGGGCCGGCGAACTTCTTCCGCTCGGCCAACAACCCCAACGACCAAGCCGAGCAACTAGCGCAAGTGTTTCTCGGCGTCCGTCTGCAATGCGCGAAATGCCACCACCACCCGTACGAACGGATGAGCCTCGACGAGTACTATCATTTCTCCGCCTTCTTCGCGCGCGTCGGTCTCAAGACGACGCAGGAATTCGGCGTGTTCGGCGGACTCGACCAGGTATTGTTGGTGCGCAACGGCGGCGAAGTGTACCACCCGAAGAAGGGTAAGTTGATGCCGCCCAAGCCGCTGCACGTACAAGAGTGGCTGCCCGACCAAGTCGTGCAATCGACGCTCGACCGCCGCACGCTGCTGGCCGATTGGATCGCATCGCCGGGGAACCCCTACTTCGCCGTCAACATCGCCAACCGCTATGTCGCGTATCTGATGGGGCGGGGAGTGGTGGAACCGGTCGACGACGTCCGCGCCACGAATCCGCCCAGCAACCCCGAACTGCTGAACGCGCTGGCCGAGGAATTCAAACAAGCGGGGTACGACGTCAAGAAACTGATGCGCCGGATCATGACCTCCCGGCTGTATCAACTTTCGTCGGACCCCACGCCGGCCAACGCCTTCGACTCCGTCCACTACAGCCATTACACGGTGAAGCGTCTCAACGCCGAAGTCTTCTTGGACGCCGTCGATGCGGTCACCGGCGTTCCGACCAAGTTCGACAAGCTGCCGCTCGGCACCCGCGCGGTGGATCTGCCGGACGCATCCTACAACAACTACTTCCTCAACACCTTCGGCAAACCGGGACGTCAGACGGTCTGTGAATGCGAGCGGACTCCCGGCGCCAACCTGGCGCAGACGCTGCACACGCTGAACGGCGACACCGTGGCCGGCAAGCTCGCGGCGGCCGAGGGTCGCACCGCGAAACTGGCCGCCGCCGACAAGCCGATCGACGCCATTGTCGAGGACCTTTACCTCGCCGCGCTCGCCCGTCGGCCGTCCACCGCCGAGGCGGCCGAGTGCCGCAAACTGGCGGCCGAGATACCCGACCGCCGACAATTCTGCGACGACCTTCTTTGGTCGTTGCTTAACAGCAAACAGTTCCTTTTCAACCACTAAGACGTTCACTAAGAACTTCGGCGTCCACCATCCGCTCCGAGGGCCGACCATGATGCTCCGTTCGACGCTTTGTCTGTTCGCCGTCGGCTTGACGGCGGCCCCCTGTCCGGCCGACGTCTTCTATCCGCTGGTCATGAGCCTCAGGCCGGCCGCCGTTCAGACGGGCGTCGGCGGCGAATGCAAACTGATTTCCCGCTACGACGCCCGCGGCGTGTTTAAGATCCTCGTCTCGGGCGAAGGCGTCACGGCCGTGGCGGTTGAACCGCCGATCCCGCCCGACACCCCCGCCGACAAGGTTCCACCGTTGCTGGAACTGCCGCTCAAATTCACCGTCGCCGCCGATGCGACGCCCGGCATCAGAGGCGTGCGCGTCGTCGGCGATCGCGGCGCCAGTTCGCTCGGTTCGTTCGTCGTCACCCGCGAACCGATCGTCGTCGAGACGCCCGACAACGACGTCGCCGCCAAAGCGACCCCCGCGACGCTGCCGGCCGCATTCTGCGGCGCCTTCGAGCGGCAAGAGGACGTCGACTGTTACAAATTCACCGTCGCCGCCGGCGCCGACCTCGTCTTTCACTGCTACTCGCAGCGGCTGCAAGACCGCGTCTGTGAAATGATCGTCCATTCGGACCCGATCCTGACGTTGAAGAACGCGACGGGCACGGTGGTGGCCGCCAACGACAACGCCTTCGCGGGCGACAGCCTGCTTTCGTATAAGACGCCCTCGGCCGGTGAATACATCTTAGAGGTGCGAGACGTTCGATACGACGGAAACGTCGACTGGACGTACGTCGTCGAAGCGTCGACGCGGCCGTTCGTCGTCGCGGCGGCCGCGCCGGCGGTCGCGCCGGGCGCGACCGCGAACGTCCCCGTGTTCGGTCTTAATCTGCCGGACGCTGCGACGGCGTCGGTGACGATTCCCGTGGACGCGCCGGAAGGCGTACGCCGGGTGATGGGCAAGTGGAACAACGACGTCGTCGGCCCGTTTCGGGTCTTCGTGACGAAGACGGCGGTCGCCACGGTCGTCCATCCACCGGCGACCCCGCCCCCGGCCGCCGTCGCCGGCGCGGCCGCGCTCCCTCCTCCGCCGGCCGACCCGACCGCCGGTCTGCCCAGCGTCGGAGTGGGAACCCTCGTGCAAAGCACGTTGGCGAAGGATGGCGACGTCCACCGCTACGTCTTCGACGCCAAGGCGGCCGACCTCTACGCCTTCGAGATTTTCTCGCGGCGGTTGGGTTCGTCGCTCGATTCAGTTTTGCGCATTCTCGACGCCAAGGGGAATCAACTGGCGGAACTAGACGATCTTAATGCGTCGGCGCCAGACGTCTCGAATGGACGATTCAGTTCCGCCGACGCCCGCTACGACGGTTGGAAGCCGCCCGCCGACGGCCGTTACATCGTCGAAGTGCGCGACCTCCATTCGCGCGGCGGCGCCGCGTTCCCTTACGTGTTGACCGCCAAGACCACCGGACCGTCGTTTTCACTGGAAACCGATTGCGACAAGGTGCTGCTGGCGCCGGGCGTCGGCGGCGTGATCTTCGTCTACCCGTACCGTAAGAACGGTTTCGAGGGTGAAATTCAGTTGGAAGTGGAGGGACTGCCGCCGGGCGTGACGGCGACCGCGGGCAAGATCCTGCCGGGCGTCCGCAGCGGCGCCGTCGTCTTCAAGGCGGCGGCCGACGCCAAACTGACGGCGGCGGAAATCAAAATCACCGGCAAGGCGAAGCACACCCTGCCCGACGGCAAGACGACCGTCGACCTTGCCGCCACCGCCCAATCGATGCAGGAACTGTACCATCCCGGCGGCGGGCGCATCCACTATCCGGTCGACTGGATTTCAGTGTCGGTGGCGAAGCCGTACGACCTGTTGGGAATAACACTGACGCCGACGTCGCTCGAACTTAAACCGGGTGAAACGAAGAAGATCGACGTGGAGATCGTGCGCGCCCCCGGCTTCAAGGGGAACGTGACGCTCGACGCCCTCTTCCGCCACCTGTCGATTTTTTGCGACAGCCTGCCGCCGGGCGTGACGATGAATGAGAAAGAAAGTTCGACCATCCTCGGCGGCGAGACGACGAAAGGTCACATTTCCTTCACGGCGGCGGCGGACGCCAAACCGGCGTCGGAGCAACTGGTCGCCGTCATGGCGAACGTGTCGATGAACTTCGTCTTAAAGTTCACTTACGCGGGCGATCCGGTGAAGGTCACGGTTCTGAAACCGTAGTCCGAGCGGGGGCGTCAATCGTTCGGCGGGTCGCCGATCAACGCGATTTCGAGACCCAAGACGCTCAAGGCGTCGCGCAATTCGTCGAGCCGATTCCGCGCGACGACCAACGCGGTCGGTCCGAGGCGGTCGCTGAAGAATTCTCCGGTCGCCGGGTGCTGCTGCAAGCCGTCGGCGACGATGCTGTTTTCGACCTGCACCACGACGAGCCGTTCCGCGGACAGTTTCGATTCCCCCTGGGCGCGGATCATGAGCCGCAGGCTTGGCGGCAGATCGCAGGCCGTTCTTTGATTGAACCATTCCTCCAGCGTTTCGATTCGCAAATTGTTCTCGAGCGCCGTTCGCAACGTATCGGGGGTGATGCGGTACTGCCGACGGCCCTGAGCGTCGCGCAGCGGAAGCGGCTCGGCGAAGCGGCGCAGCTCGGCGTCGAGCATCAGGTCTGATTTCGCCGAGTCGATTTTCAACGTGACGCCGTCGGCGCCGACGTCGACGCACTGCTCGGGCGGCAGTTGGTAGTCGCGGGAGGCGATGATCTTCAGCGGCAGCAAGTTCGGCGGAGCGTCGCCGCCGGCGAGTAGCAGCCGGTCGCTGATCCGTACGCCGACCACGCCGCGTTGCAGCGCTTCGTCGAGGTCTTCGGGCGTGGTGAATTCGAGCAGGGTCGCCTGTTGATAGAGGCCGACGCGTTCGCGCTTCTGCGACCAGGTGCGGACCGATTCGGCGAGGCCGGACGGCAGGGCGCGGCCGCCGTATTTCTCAAGGGCGCTTAAGATGCGGGTGGAGGTCATGCCGACTTCCAAGCCGTGGTACACGGAGTCGGCGTTGATCTCGAATTCGAGCGCCGCGCCGATCTTCTTAGGCTCGGCGAACATAACGAGCTGCCGCAATAGGTCGACGGTGAGACCTTGGCGGTAGACTAAGACGGCGTGGTTCGGCTGCGCGAGCAGCGTCATTGGGAAGACGGGCGGTTCCGACGCGGCGGACGGCTGGCCGCAGAAGCGGCGGCCGAGCGGCGTCAGTCGGACGTAGTATTCGACTTCCGCGTCATTCAAACCGACGACGGCGGCGGCCGACGCAATCTCAACGATTCCGAGTTGGTAGAGCGGCCCTAAGACGAACGCGCGGACCCACCGCCGGCACAACACGCGGCGGCGGTCGGGCGATCGGAGGACGCCGATCAACTCGCCGACGGCGTTCCAGGGCGGATGAGCGGCGGCCAGCCGGTCGCCCAGGGGCGTCAAATCGACGGCTTCGGACGGATCGGGGAGCGACAAGAGGAACAAGACCAGGAAACGGGCCGACGGCGCCTCGCCGATCCACGGACCGATCGGCGCGTCGGCGCCGAGTTCGTTCCAGGCGTCGACGGCGACGAAGTCGGCGGTGGTGCGAAGTAGAAGATCGTGGAAGCCGTCGGGCCACGCCGTCTCCAACGACGGCGGCGCGTCGTCGCCGGTCTCCAACCAACCCTGCGACTCCGCCAAGGCGTAGGTCATCAGGCCGGCGTCGGCGATCGGTTCGGGGGTGTCGAGCATCGAAGCATTTAAGATTGGACTGCCGGCGATGCGCTCGAAGTCGCGTTTGAACAGTTGATTCTGCTGCGTCCGCTTGATCGGGGTCTGCGACGCCATGCGCCACAGAACCGCGAGTCGGATGGGAAGATCCCAACCGTCGACCGATCGCCAAGCGCCGGCCGGCGCGGCGACCGCGGGCGGTTCGGCGGCGACGGATACGGGCAAATCGAGGCTCGCCAGCGGCGCCGACAGGGCGACCCTCGGCAGCGCGGCGGCGGGAGCGCCGTCAGCGATCTCAAAACGGGGAAGGCGGTCGTCGGGATCGCGCTTCCGCGCGGCGCGCATCACTAAGAAACCGTCGGCGAGAAGCGTCTGAAGAACGGTGTACGGCGCCGGAATGGCGAACGCGGTAAGGAGGCGGACGGCGTGGTCCCATCGCCAGGTCATGTACGGACCGGCGCGAAAAAGGGCGAGCGCCGCCCTTTCGGATTGACTTAGACCGGCGAGGACCGCCGCCACCCTGGAATCGTCGGTAAGACCCGCGGCGACGCCGTCGATCTTTTCAGGTTCGGCGGCGGTCGGGTCGACGCCCCACTTCGCGGCGACGTTCGTCAGAAGCGTCTGCGAATACGAGGCCAACACTCGCGCGAAATCCTGCATCGCCAACGCCGTCATCGACCGCCCACGATTTGGGGGGTGTGCCCCATTTTTTTAAGTTCGTCCACGACTTCCGCGCCTTTCCCGGGCCGAACCAGCAAGACCTCCGGGGTCAGACGGCCGATGAGCAAGCGACTGAGTTTAGGGCGCGACAACAGTTCGTCCACCAGCAACGGGTCGCTGGTCTTCA
>JBOFFD010001196.1:0-1925 GCA_051648425.1 Planctomycetia bacterium | reverse complement strand
GGGGCGATCAACTGGACACAGGTAAATTTCTGGCGCGGATTGTGGCGCAGCTCGGCAGGATTCGCTTGGCTCGATTCGGCTTTGCGGATGCGTTCCACTTCCGCCGCCAAGACGTCATGCATCAATGTATCTCACTATTACCCACATCTTTTCCTCATGGCGTTGGCCCCGCGGAGGAGGAGGTGGAGTTTGTCGAAGCCGCGCCAGATGGTGAGCCAGCCGGGTTCTCCGTCCCCTTTGCGGCCGAGATGCCCGCCGAGGCTGGCGAGTGCGCGGAGGAAGTCTCGGGCCGTCACGATCTTGGCACGCTTGGGCCCCCGCAGCACGAGCAGCATGAGCAGCCAACTTGCGGGGACGATTTCGGCAGCGGGCCGCTCCGGTTGCTTGGTCGCGATGGTTTTTAATTGTAGCAAACGGACGGCGACAACTGACAGCAGCGCCGTCACATTTTCCCAGCGCGGAGCGGTCTCGTACAGCCGTTCCTCAATGCGGCAGCCAGTCTTGAGTGCCTTGTGGAATTCTTCGACCAGCGGTCGGAGTTCGTAGTAGCCGATGACCGTCAGGGCTTGTTCCAACGTCGTGACCATGTGCGAAGTATACAAGACCCACTGCAGCGGCTCTTGCCCGGGCGGCGGATTGAGTTCTTTGACTTCAATCACGTTCATCGTCAAGAAGGCAATGCCGCATTCCCGGGTAAAGCGGCCGCATTGATGCGGCGTCCGCAAGCCGACTTGCCCGAACCGCACTTCGACGGTGGCCGTCCGCGCCACTTGCTCGGTGTTCGCCGGGACTTCCAATTCGTAAGTTCCCGCGACCGGCAATTGCTTCAGGTAAGCGCCGAGCGGCAGCACTTGGCCATCGACAACGACCTTGCGCGTAAGTCCTCGCGCGCGGATCACCCAGTCCACCTTTTGCAAGAGACAATGACAATAGACTTCAAAGTTGTCGGCGCCGCGGTCGCAGACATGCGTAAAACGGACTTGCTCGTGCGGAGTCGCGCCGACGGCCGTGATCACTTCGCCCCAGATTTCCGACTCGCGGCTGCGCGCCAGGCGCGCGCTCCGCTTTTCTTTTTTCGGCACGCGTTGCCGATAGCGGATCGTTTGGCCCGCCAGGCCGATAATCTCGCCATCGCCCGCATCGACCATCAAAGCCGAGTGCAGCAGATACCCTTGCGCGTTGCCGCTGGTGACGATGCCCAGGCCCGAGATTTGGCGAGCACCGTCGAAGCTGATCGTCGTGGTGTCGCCAATTAGCAGATAATGCCCGCTGGTCCGGGCGCGCGTTTGTTCCCAATGCGGTCCAGCCAGGCCCGCAAACGTGACGTGAGGGTTGTCGAACAACCGATACGCCGCTTTGCAGTCGCCCCAAGTTTCGGTTTGCTCCGGCGTGCTACCGCTCGAATCGGCGGCAAACTGCGCCGCCGCAAGCACGGCGCGCCGCGTCCGCCGCGCGTCTCCCAGATCGCAGCCGCCGAATTGTTGTTCCGCCCACACATTCACGTCGAGTTCCACCGACATTCAAGCACATCCTTGCTAGGGCTGGACTTCGCCTCCCTGGCCGCCAGCTCTGCCGCCCACAAACCCGGGGCCGCCATGCACTCCCTACGCGAGACATCGCGAAAAGGATCAAACAAATTCAGAAAACGCCTCGCCACCAACAGTTACGAATGCTATCAAGTACGAAGAAGTCAACCAAACGCTCGACTCATGACACCCGTAGATGTGGGTAATACTGAGAGCCGTGCTTCGAGCTTCATGAGGGAATAAGTGTGACGCTCGAAACGTGGCTTCGAGCTACTTAACTTTCCCCTTGGGAATCCAGCGTCATTGAACATCGCCTCTCGGGAGAGAGCACCGGAGAACTTGCTTCGCGCCCCCGCGTCAGTTACAGTCGATTCCAACGGGCCACCCCACTTCCCTAAG
>JBOFFD010001195.1:0-4520 GCA_051648425.1 Planctomycetia bacterium | reverse complement strand
CTTCGGCGTGTCGTGGATCGGCGGTCGCGGCCTGACGATGCACGAGGCGGTGCTGCCGCAGTCGGCCCGAGAAATGGCCCTGGCGGGCGAATGGATCGTCCCCACCAGCGGCGGTCGGCCCTGGCTGGAGCGTCCCCCGTTGCCGCAGTGGCTCACCATCGCCGTCGCCGCCGTCGTCGGCCGGTGCGACGAAGAATGGATCGTCCGCCTGCCCCCCGCGTTCATGGCGATGGGAACCGTCCTGCTCACCGCGTTCGTCGCCGGCCGTTGGTTCGGCCGGTCGATCGGCGTCCTTTCCGGCCTCTGCCTGGCGACGATGGTCGAATTCACCCGCTACGCCTGGTTGGCCGAGCAGGATATCTTCCTGACGACCCTCGTGGCCGGCGCTGTCTCATTCTTCGCATGGAACGAATGGCAAGCGAACGGCGCGCCGCGCGTAGCCCCGCCCCCCGACGGTTGGCGGGCGACGCTCTTCGGCCCGCGCACCCTCGGCGTGCTCGCCTTCTTCGTCGCGCTGGGAACGACCAACCTCGTCAAGGGATTGATCTTCGGCTCGGCGATGGTGCTGTTGCCTGTTCTAGGATGGCTGGCGCTCGACGTCGCCCGCGGCCGTTGGAAAGTGTACGCCTGGTTTTGGGGTTGGCTGGCGTTCGCGCTGGTGGCGGCCGCCTGGCCCGTCGCCGCCTACAACCGCCACCCCGACGTCGTCGAGCTGTGGCTGTTCGACTTGGTCGGCCGCCTCAACGGCGACTACACCGCCATCAACGAGCCGTTCTGGTATTACGCGGTCAACCTTCCCTGGGAAATGCTTCCTTGGACCGCGCCGGCCTTTCTCGCCTTATGGATCACGCGCCGCACCGTTCTTAAAGACGCCGCCGGCCCCACGCGCTTCGTCTGGTTGTGGGCGCTCTTGCCGCCGCTCGTCTTTTCCCTCGCCCGCGGCAAACACCACCATTACATGCTGCACGTCCTGCCGGCCTGGAGCATCTTAGGCGCGATCGGACTCATCGAGTGCCGCCGCCGCTGGGAAGCCTGCCGCTTCGCCGATGCGAGAAACCGCTTCGTCCGCTGCTTCGCCGCGACGGCGACGCCCGCCGCCCGAATCCAAGCGGCCGGCGTGTTGTTCGGCGTCACGGCGGCGGCTTTCACCGGCGGCTACGTCGTCGCGGCGAAGTACGTCGACCACGGCCGCCACGACGTCGTTTTTCTGAAAGACGTGCGCCGACTCGCCCCCGATTCGGCGCCGCTCGTCTTAAACGCCGACACGCAATCGATGGACGTCTTCCGCATCGCCTTCTACCAGCGGTCCGACGCCGTCGTCGTCCACAATTTGACCTACCTGCGCGATCGGCGTTACGCCGGCCGTGAACTATACGTCGTCACCCGCGCTTTGGATGAACCGGCGCTGGCGGCGCTCGGCCGGTTTGAAAAGGTGGCGCAAAGCCCGAAGTCGCGCCGCGAACGGTCGCCCGCCGACCGTTTGACGCTGTACCGCCTGGAAACCGCCCCGGCGACGCTGGCCGCCTCGCCCGACGCCCTGCGCGTCTCCCCCATGCAAGCGATGGACCGCGCCGCCGGCCCCTTCCTGGGCCGCCCGTTCTGAAACCCGTTCCTTCGTTGAGAAGGGAAGCCGGTTGTAGGGCGGAACTCCGGTCCGCCACGGAGGGACGTTGGGACGAAACTCCGTTCCGATCTTAACGACGAGGATGATGACCATGAACTGGAAGGCGATGTTCACCCCCCGGGTGATGATCCGCAACACCATCGTCGGCCTCGTCGCGGCGGCGATGATCGGCATTGGCGTCGGCGCTTACAAATACTTCCACTGGAAGAATTTCGCCGTCGTCGCCGAAGGTAAGATCTACCGCAGCGGCCAACTGCAGGAACATCAACTCGCCAAAGCGATCGACAAACTCGGTTTGAAGACCGTGGTCTGTTTCAACGACGAATACGCCGACCGCGAAGAAAAGCTCTGCAAGGACAAAGGAATCAAATTCGTCTACCTGCCGATGCACTCCGACGGCCGCGCCAAGCCGGAACAGTATCGCGAAGCGTTAAACCTCGTCGGCGACCCTGCCAACCAACCGGCGCTGGTCCACTGCTACGCCGGCGTCGCCCGCACCGGCGCGACCATCGCCCTCTACCGCATGACGGTCGACGGTTGGACGTTCGACGACGCCATCGAGGAACTGAAAACCTTCGAGAAGAACGGCGGCTGCTCGCCCGAATTGCGGAAACACATTCAGAAGACGCATAAGACGCTGACGAAGCCGGCCCGACTGACTCAGGTCGAAACGAAGACGCCGGCGGCGAAATAGGAAGATGCGGGACCAAACGATGAACTCTTCGGTGCGATGGTATCAGACGGCGCGGTTCCGCGCGGCGGCGCTCGTCCTGCTGACGGCGGCCGCCGCCGTCGAATCGGTGTACGCGGTGGCGTTCCGCGTCAACGACGTCGCCATCCACTACCGCTACGGCCGAAAAATGGTCTGGCCGCTGCCCGACGCCCCCGCCCGCCACTTCTGGTGCGTGCCGTACCCGGCCGGCCGAATGACCCTCGACGCGCTGGTCGGCTGGATGCCGTATCACACCGCCCGCGCCGTCTTATACGGCGCGGCGCTCGCGGCGCTCGTCGGCTCGCTGGCGGTCTGGCGCCGCCTGGCCGCCGCCTCCGACGACGAACCGCCGGCGCCGGGGGTCGATTTCGCCGCCGCCGTCTTCAGCGTCGCCCTGGTCGGCCCCTGGATCATCCGCGACCTCGACGACTGCGGCATGCACACGTTCTTACTCTACGGGCTGTCGGCCGGCGTCTTAACGCTGCTCGCCGGCCGCGGCGCCCAGGCCGGCGTCTGGTTCGGGACCGCGATCGTCTACAAGGCCAGCCCACTCCTGTTCCTACCGGTGTTGGTTGGTCTTAGACGCTGGAAAACACTGGCTTTCACCACCGTCGCGGCCGTCGCCTTGTGTCTTTCCCCCGCCGCGTTCGTCGGCTGGGACCGCATGGTCGAAATGAACCGCCTGTTCGTCGTTTCGACGCTGTCCGTCGGCGCCCAGGCCAACCCTTCGGAGAACGGCTACGAAACCCCGCGCCATCAGAACCAGGGTCTGACCCCCACCGTCGCGCGGTACACCATGACCTTCCCGCCCGGCCACCCCTTGTACATCGACCACCCGGCTTTCTTACAGTTCGCCGCCCTGCCGCCGGCGACCGCCGCCCTCGTCGCCAAGGGGGCGTCGGTCCTCTGCCTGCTTGTCGTGGCGGCCTGTCTGCTGCGAAAACAGTGGATCGGCGTCGCACCGCCGGCGTACGCCCCGGAACTCGCGGCCGTCTGTCTGTTGTGCAGCGTGTTGTCGCCGATCTGTTGGACGCAGCACTTCGTCTTATGCCTGCCGGCGGTCTATCTCGTCGTTCGGCGGATCACGGTCTTACACGCGGCGCGCCGGCCGTTGCCGTGGACGCTCGTCGCCGCCGTCGGCTTCATGGTGTTCGTACAGTACGGTTTGTCGCGGGAACTGTTGCAGCGGGAACTGTCGGTGGTGGCGCTGTCGTACAAATTGCAGACACTGGCGGTGCTGGCCGCCTTCGCCGCCGTCCTGACCCTGCCGACCCGCCGCATATCCGCCTCCGCCGCCAAACCCGTCGGTCGAGAACCACCGCGCGTCTTACGCGCCGCCTGAAGGCGGCGGCTATCTCGGAACTTCCCGCCCGTCAACGACGGCGCGGGCGGCGCAGCCATTCTCGGATCTGTAGGACGGCGATCGCCGCCACCAGTCCCGCGCCCAAGAGAATGAAGAAGGCGACCAACGGCCGTTTCGTCAGATTCGACCAGCCGGCGTCGGGATCGGGTTTCGGCGGCGACCCCGACTCCGTTTTCGATAGTTGCGCGTTCAGTCGCTCCTCGGCCGCTCGACGTTGGTCGCGCTCGGCTTGTTCCAACCGACGGCGCTTATCGCGCAACTCGGCCGACGTGTACTGTAAGATCTCGGCCCGGCGGAAGCATTCCAGCGCCGCCGCCGTCGCCCCTTCCGCGTTCCAAAGATCGCCTAAGAGCGCCCACCACTTGCCGTTCTGCGGCATCAGTTCCACGAGGTCGGCCAGCCGTCGCGCCGCCTCCGGCGGTATCTTACTCTTCTCGGCGGCGGAGATGGTTCCCGGCGTGAATCGGCCGTCGTCCCCGACGAACCGCACGCCCCACGGATTGTCGATCGGCGCCGCTTCCGCTTCCTTCGACCGCGGTCGACCGAATCCATCGCCCGCTTCGATCTTACGCGGCGTGTTTCGCTCCAGTCTTAACAGCGCCGCCTGCAGCGCGGCGGTCTCACGCTGCGTTCCTTTCAGACGATCGACGACGGACTGCAGCGCCCGCTGGGCCAGGTCCGTCTCGCCAAGCGATTGTTGTACGACGGCGGCCATCCACTGCGCTTCAGCATCGTCTGGTTGTTCTTGGAGCCAGCGACGCACGACGGCGTCGGCCGCCGGCGCCTGCCCGAACTGTAACAACTTTCGCGTCAGACGCCGC
>JBOFFD010001194.1:0-4721 GCA_051648425.1 Planctomycetia bacterium | reverse complement strand
TCGTGCGGATCTTTGCCGCGAACGAGCAGCGACTCGTGGCTCTTCCCGGTGAAGAAGAAACCGCCGTCGGCGTCGTCCCAGAATTCCGCGACCATCGTCGCCGTCAATGCTTCGGCTTCCGCGATCCAACGCGGATCGCCTGAAGCTTCATACAGCGAAACCAAACCGTTCGCAAGGAAGGCGTAGTCTTCAAGATACGCATTGAGGTGCGCCCGACCGTCCTTGGCGGTCCGCAGCAGTCGACCGTCGGGCGTGCGAAGGACCGCCAGCACGGCGTCGGCCGCCCGCGCCGCGGCGACGGCGTACGTCGGTTCGTTCAGCACCTGCGCCCCGACCGCCATCGCGTCGATCATCATGCCGTTCCAGGCGGTGACGATCTTCTCGTCGCGCCCCGGTTTCACCCGCTTCTCGCGTTCGGCGAAGAGCAGCTTCCGGCCGCGCGCCAGCGCCGCCTCCAGCGCCTGGACCGACGCTCCGGTCATCGACGCCGCCGCTTCGATCTTCTTCGGCAGCCGAAGGATCGTCTTATGTTCCCAATTGCCTTCGTCGGTGACGTCATAGGCGTAGCAGAACCGCTTCGCGTCTTCCGCTCCCAGGGCCGGTTCCAAGATTCGCAGGACTTCGGCTCGGCTCCAGACGAAGAACTTGCCCTCTTCGCCTTCGCTGTCGGCGTCCTGCGTGCTGTAAAACGAACCGTCGGGGGCGGTCATTTCGCGGCGCACGTAGTCGAGGGTTTCGACCGCCGCCCGGCGGAGGGTGGGGTCGCCGGAGGCTTGAAACCCTTCGAGACAGGCCAGCGTGACGAGGCTGTTGTCGTACAGCATTTTCTCGAAGTGCGGGGCCAGCCACTGGCCGTCGGTGGAGTACCGGTGGAAGCCGCCGCCAAGCTGGTCATAAATGCCGCCGCGGATCATGCAGTCCAGCGAATGGACGACGAGGTCGCGATAGTCGATGTTCTTGAGCTTGGCGGCCGCCCGCAGCATGACGCGGAATTCGACGGAATGGGGGAACTTGGGCGCCCGGCCGATGCCGCCGAACCGCCGATCGAACAGCCGCTCGAGTTGGACGGCCGCCTTCGCCAGCGCGTTCTCGTCGACGGCCGCTCCGGTGTTTTCCACCCGCGCCATCTCGTGAAGCCGCTCGACCAGCCGAGCGGTCGTTTCCTCGATTTCACCGCGGCGGTTGCGCCACGCATCGGCCACGCCCAAAATCAACTGCGGGAATGACGGCCGGTTGTACATGGGGGTGGGCGGAAAATAGGTGCCGCCGAAGAACGGCTTCAAATCGGGCGTCAGCCAAACCGACATCGGCCAGCCGCCCTGACCCGTCATCGAAACGACCGCGTTCATGTAGATTTGATCGAGGTCGGGCCGTTCCTCGCGGTCGACCTTGATGTTGACGAAGTGCTGATTCATCAGGTCGGCGATCGCTTGGTTCTCGAAGCTTTCGCGTTCCATGACGTGGCACCAGTGGCACGCCGAGTAGCCGATCGACAGGAAGATCGGTTTGTCTTCGGTGCGGGCGAGTTCCAGCGCCTCCGGCCCCCACGGATGCCAGTCGACCGGGTTGTACGCATGTTGCAGCAGGTACGGACTGGTTTCGTCCACCAATCGATTGGTACGATCGTGCGTGGCGTGTTGGGCCGACTGCGTCATGAAAACATCCCGGCGGGCCGCGTCTTCAGCGACGGTCCGCGTTCCTCGACGGCCGTCCCCTCGAACCGCCTTATTCCAAAGCATAGGCGGTCGGCCGACGGCGCGAACGGATTCGTTACGACATCCAGCGGAGGGTTCCATGACGACCCGGAAATCGTTCGACGCCGAGATCGTCCGGTTGGCGGAAATCGAGCCGGCGCGTTGTCCTTGCGGCTGGGCGCGGCGGGCGTACGCCGTCGGCGCGCCGAACTCGGTCCACAAGGTCGAAATCCTAGAAGACGCCGCCACCCACTACCACCGCGACCACGCCGAAACCTACTACGTTTTGGAAGCGGCTGCGGATGCGTGCGTCGAACTGGACGGCGCCGCCCACCCCGTCGAAGCCGGAATGGTGGTTTTCATCCCGCCCGGCGTGCGACACCGGGCGGTCGGCCGAATGACCATCCTGAACATCGTCACCCCGCCGTTCGACCCGGCGGACGAATGGTTCGACTGACGGCCCCGTTGTGGTGCGGACGTCCCGTCCGCACGAGCCTGTGAGCGGCGTTGCGACGAGGGTTCGTGCAGACGAGACGTCCGCACCACAAACAGGGGCCGACTTGAGCGATTCCGAAAAATTCCTCTGTCAACGAATTGATTCCCACGGCATAGCGAAGGTCCGGAATCCGGCGGCGGCTGCGTCGCCGTCGGTCCGTTCGTCGGAAAGGGAATCGACATGACCAGCCGTTCACCATCGATCCATCGCTCCCGCCTTTCGTTCGTCGGACGGCTCTCGGCCGTCGCGGCGACCTTCGCCGTCTTCGCGACGGGGGCGGCCGCCGTCGCCGCCGACCTCAAGAGCTTCGACGACGCCGCCCTCCACGCGGTGCAGTTCATCGACGAACACGAAGGTTGGGCGGTCGGCGACCAAGGCGTCGTCTGGCACACGATGGACGGCGGCGTCGAATGGGAACGGCAGTCGACCGGCACCCGCGCCACCCTCACCGCCCTGCAGATGAAGGACTATCGCACCGGCTGGATCGCCGCCCGTGAAAGCCTGCCGTACAACCCCGGCACCAACGGCGTGCTGCTGTGGACGCGCGACGGCGGCGGCCGATGGCTCACCGCAAGCAAGCAGTATCTTTCCGGCCTGCACGCCGTCCGTTTCACCGATCTCGACCACGGCTTCGCCTTCGGCGACTCGACCGATCAACACCCCGCCGGCCTGTTCGCCACCACCGACGGCGCCCGCTCATGGCAGCCGATCCGCGGCGTCCGCTCGCCCGGCTGGACCGACGGCGCCTTCGCTCCCGACGGCGGCGTCTTGGTCGGCCACGGCGGCCTGTTCGCCACCATCGTCGACGGCCGGGTCCGTCCCGTCGGCGGCGTCGATTGGCTGCCGAACACCACCGTCCGCGCCACCACCGCCGCCGGCGGAACACTGTGGGCCGTCGGCGATCAAGCCCAGGTCGTCGTCAGCCGCGACGCCGGTAAGACGTGGCGCAAGCCCCCCGTCGGCATCCCGGCCGAAATCCGTCGTTCGTGGGATTTCCAAGCAGTCGCCGCCGTCGGCGACACCCACGTCTGGGTCGTCGGCCGACCGGGCGGCGTCATCCTGCATTCTTGGGACGGCGGCCTCACCTGGAAGTTCCAAAAGACCGGCGTCCCCACGCCGCTCCACGGCGTCCACTTCGTCGACCCGCTGACCGGCTGGGCCTGCGGCGCCCTCGGCGTCCTTTTGAAGACGGTGAACGGCGGTGAGTCGTGGACCGTGCAGAAGCGCGGGGCGGAACACGCCGCTCTGTTGACGCTGTCGGCCGACGGTCGTTCCGTGCCGTTGTCGATGGTGGCCGCAATCGGCGGCGACGAAGGATACCTCACCGCTTCGATGCAACTGGTCGGCCCCGACGTGAACGAAGACGCCCCCGCCGTCACCGCCCGTCCCGGACGCTTCGCCGACGCGGTTCGCGCCGCCGGCGGCGGCGTCGGTGAAACCTCCACGCGCTTCCCGCTGCCGCAGGCGCTGACGGGCGAACCGGTCGCCGTCGCCCTGGCGAAATGGAACTCGCTGCACGAAAATGACGCCGCCCAGGAGATCGAACGGGAACTCGTGCTGGCCCTGCGCCTGTGGCGGCCGGCGGTGGTGGTGACCGACGGCGTCGAACCGTCGGCGTCGACCGGCGAACTGGCGGCGTTCGTCGCGCAGGGCGTCCGCAAGGCGTTCACCGCCGCCGCCGATCCGACCGCGTTCCCCGAACTGGAATCGTTCTTCGGCCTCGCCCCGCACGCCGCGAAGAAACTGTACGGCCGGGACGAATCGGCCGAGACGCCGACGGTGCGAATGCCCGCCGGCGAGTTCGGGCCATCGCTGGGCGAGAGCTTCGCCGACGCCGCCGACGCCGCCTTGCCGCTCTTGCACGAAACCTTTGTGCCGACGGAATCGGTGGCGTCGTTCACTCTGTTGGAATCGAGGCTTGAAGGCGCGGCCGAGCATCGGTCGCTGATGAAGGGCTTCGTGCTGGGGCACGGCTCGCCCTCCCGCCGGGCCGCGGCCGTCGTCGACCCTGAAAGCCCGCTCGCCAAACAGGCGGCGGAAAAGCAGACGGTCGCCAAGCTGCAAGCCGAACGGAAACGGAACTTCCTGGCGCTCATCGCTTCGCCGGCCGAAGAGTTCACCCGGCCGGAGGCGGTCTTGGCGCAGGTGAAGAAGGCGGCCGACCAACTGCCGATGCAGGCGGGCGGCCAAGTCGTCTTCCAACTCGCCCGTCGGTACGCCGACACCGGCCGATGGGAACTGGCCTACCCCACTTTCGAGTACATGGTCGAAACGTACCCCGAACACCCGCTCGCCCTGGAGGCGTTCCGCTGGCTGATCGCCTATCAGGTCAGCAGCGAAGCGCGGCTGCGGCAGTCACGCATCGCCCGCGTCACCGAGGGCGACGTGAAATTCACGAAGAACGCGGCCGGCGACGCCGTCGAAGTGAAGTCGACCGTCGACACCCGCGACCTCAAGGAGACGGGCGGCGAACGCCGGTGGAACGAAATCGCCCTGGCCGCCGGCGTGCGGCTGCGGACGGCCTCGGCCCA
>JBOFFD010001193.1:0-2303 GCA_051648425.1 Planctomycetia bacterium | reverse complement strand
TGGGCTACCAGCAGTTGCAGGAACTGACGACGGAAATCTACCTGGCCGAGGGTAAGAAGGCCGACGCGCTGTGGAAGAAGGTGGAAGGCGCGCTTCAGAAGCTGGAACTTTCGCCGGAGCGCATCGCCCATCTGATGGATAAGAAGGATGTGAAGCTGTTGGCGGCGGTCGTCCAGGAAAAGACGGGCGGCAAGTAACCTTCCCCGCCCAACCGCCGGTCGGCGCCGTGCTGCGCGGAACGACCTGGCGCCGTTCTTCGGCGACGGGCCGGCGGAAATCACCGAGGCTCAGGAAATGGGCGGTGCGACGGCGGCGGGCTGCACCGACGAAGACCACGACGGACCGGGAGCGTTCGACCTGGGCAAGTGCCGCCTGCTGACCGAAGCCGGCGCCGAAGCCGCCCTGGTGGACGAACTGCGCGGCCGCCCGCTGGGTGAAGCCTCGCGCCGAACTTTCCTTCCTCGCCGACGGTCTCTCTCTCCGAAACAGGGGAGGATGACGATGTTCGGCTATCAAAACGTCCGTGATTGTAAGAAGACGCTGGAAGAAGAATTCAACTGGGGGGATTCGTTCGTCCGCGAGATCGCCGTCGTAAGCCTTGCCGGAAGCGCTCGGATGGTCATTCAAGCGGTGAAGAACGGGCGTCCGGTCGTTTTGGATTTCGTGTTCGAATCGGTCGAATACGCAGTGTACGAGGACGTCGAGAACTTTGATTTGCATTTCGACGTTTCCGCGTCGTACCGAACCACCCTCTGCTTCTATCGGCGGGACGGCTGGGAATCGCCGTCGATTTCGGCCCGCGATGTGTACGTCCGGTGGTCCACCGACGCCGACGAGATTCTCCGGTTGCACGCCGTCCACGAAATCCCGCAGTTGTACTCCATCCCAGCCACACCGCTCGGCGGCAGTTGGAGGCAATGCTCCAAGTATTCCAACGCCTGGGAGGAACGGAGAGAGTTGGTCTATGCGAGGTGCCCGGAGTGCGGCGCGATGACGTTTCTTAAGATCGGCGAATGATGGACCGCCGCCCGGCGGACGTCAACGTGCGATCGTCTTCAAGCCCGCGCTTGTCCAATTCATGAGTTCCAGTAGATGAAAGTGAGTTTCGAGAACCACGACCTGGATCGAGAACCGCCGACCGAACCGTTTCTCGCGGTTTCGACGGCGGGCTCACAAACTTGAGTGAAAACCACTATGTTGTTCATCACCAATCGATCGCTTAAGCAGACTCTGCACAGCAGCGCGAACCGCAAGATCGACTTCGATTTGGGCGACACCAACCCGCTAAGGTCCGTCTTCTTCTGCAGAAGAAACGGGGCCGGCGACTACGTCGAGGTTTTGTCGGAGCCGTTCTTTAAAGAGTTGCAGGCCGCGAATGTCGACCAAATTCTTCTCTTCATTCATGGCTTCAACAGTTTGCCTGAGAACGCGATCTTTCAGAGAGCAGAGCGCCTGCAATCGCTCATCGACGGGATGCAAAGCGGCGGCGGCTGTTCCTCGCTGGTGGTGCCGTTGATTTGGCCGTGTCGCGACGAAACCGCGCGAAATGTGATTAAGAGATACGACGACGACGCCGCCGCAGCCAAAGGCAGCGCCGTCGCATTCGCTCGGGCGTTGGCCTTTTTTCAAGACTTCCAAAGCGACCAATCCGGCCCCTGCCTCAAGAGGATCAGCGTTTTGGCGCACTCGATGGGCAATCGCGTCTTGCGGGAAACGCTCTTGGAATGGTGCAACGAAATCCGTCGTTTCGAGCCGCCGATGCTCTTCCGAAGCATTTTCATGGTCGCCGCCGACGTAGTGAATCAGACGCTCGAGCCGAATCATAGTGGAAATTTCTTGACCGCCGCGTCGCGAAACGTCGTCGTCTACTATGCGGCCGACGATCTTGCATTGCGGGGAAGCAAACTGCTGAATGCGAGAGATGTGTCGCGGAGACTTGGACATACCGGTCCGATCGACATGGCGGCGGTTCCGGCGAACGTCTGGTCCGTCGATTGCGACGACTTCAATCTTGTGTACGACAAGAGCTTCGGCCACACCTACTTTCTCGACGATGATCAAAACAAGCCCGGCAAAGTTGTAAAAAACATCTATGAGACCTTGCGCAGCGGTCGGCCAAGTCAAGAAAACGCCGCACAGGTTTTGTCGCCCCGCGAATGCCGACTCTGATGTGAGTTTTGCGACAATACTGAGGAGAGCGTAGGTTTTTGCGCCGACCCCGCTTCATGACGATGGGTCGGGTCGGCACTCGTAGGGCGCGGCCGCTGGCCCGCCCACGAGGAGCGATCGGGTCGATTCCCTTG
>JBOFFD010001192.1:0-4806 GCA_051648425.1 Planctomycetia bacterium | reverse complement strand
GTTGAGTCCTCCGGACCCCAGGCGCCACCGGTGGCCGTATGGCCGTTTCAGTGGACTGGACGGGTCCAAGATGGTTCGTAAGAACCGCCGCCTCTCTCTCGCAAGACCGATTCATCGTACGCGGCGGACGACGCCGCCGCTCTAATCACACACTTCGCAGGGACAGGACGGACGCGATGGCGGAAAGCGACAAGGCGCGTCTGTACCGTCGGCTTATTCAACAGTTCAATCTCAACGTCGTCTTAGAGCGGATGCGCCTGCACGGCTTCTGGCCGAAGTCGAGACCGTTGCCGGTGGAGCCGGCCGAGGAGACCGCGGAACGAAAGTCGCTCACGGACGAACAGAACACCCTGCGGCGGAAGCACGGCGTCGTCAAAGACCCCGAGAAGGCGCTGAAGGAAGAGCGGAAGCGGCGTTGGGACGAGAGTAAGAAACGGCGAAGCCAGCGGAAGCTCGATCGCGAACAGGCGTCGAAGCAGCGACGGGCCGATTGGGACGAACGGCGGCAGGGGCGATTGACCTTCGCCGGGCGTGGGCTTGCCGGCGGCGTCGCCGATCCGGCGGACCCCGGCGATCCGGAAAAACTGACCGCCGCCGGTCTTCCCGTACTGTGCGACGTCGTTCAAATCGCGGCGGCTCTGTCGATTTCAGTTCCTCGGCTTCGCTGGTTGACCTACCATCGACGGTCGGCGGCCCTTGTTCACTATCACCGGTTCACCATTCCGAAAAAGACCGGCGGCGTGCGAGCGATTTCGGCGCCGAAGGCCGATCTCGCCCGCGCCCAACGATGGATCTTTCACAACATTCTTCGTCATGTGTCAATCCGCGAGGAAGCCCACGGTTTCGCGGCCGGGCGGAACATTTTAACCAACGCCTTGCCGCACGTCGGACGTAAGACGGTCGTCAACCTCGATCTGAAAGATTTTTTTCCGTCGATCGGTTTCCGTCGCGTGAAAGGATTGTTCCGCTCGTTCGGCTACAGCGAGCAGGCGGCCTTGATCTTCGCGTTGTTATGCACCGAGGCGCCGCGGACGGCGGCGGTCGTCGACGGCGGCAAGGTATTCGTGGCGATGGGCGACCGCGTGCTGCCGCAAGGGGCGTGCACCAGCCCGGCGGTCACCAACATTCTGTGTCGAACCCTCGACAAACGGTTGGCGGGGCTGGCGAAGGCGGCGGGCTGCTCTTACACTCGCTACGCCGACGATCTTACCTTTTCAACGAGCGGCGGCGGCCGAGTCCAGCGGCTAATACGCGCGACGCGTAAAATCGTAGCGGACGAAGGGTTCGTCGAGAACGCCGACAAGACGCGCGTGATGCGGAACGGCGTGCGTCAGGAAGTGACCGGCATCGTCGTCAACGACCGGCCGACGCTGCCGCGTGAAGAACGGCGGCGTCTCCGGGCGGTGCTGCACAACGCGGCGAAGCACGGTTTGGAGTCGCAGAACAAGTCCGGCCGATCGGACTTCGCCTCTTATCTTACAGGCAAGGTCGCGTATGCTTCGATGGTCGATCCATCGACGGCCGAACGCTGGAAAGACGCTTTAAAGTCGGCCTTGGCCGCGCGGTGACGATGCTTGAACTTCATGGCGTTTCAAAATCGTTCGACGGGCGCGTCGTCGTCCAGCCGACCGATCTCTTGGTCACGCGCGGCGGTACGACGGCGATCCTCGGCCCCAGCGGTTGCGGGAAGTCGACGCTGTTGCGGATGCTGGCCGGTTTGATCGCGCCCGACGCCGGCCGGGTGGTGTTCGACGGCGAGACGATCGGGCCGAGCAACGCCCGCACGCTGCGTCGGCGCATGGGGTTCGTCCTGCAGGACGGCGGACTTTTCCCGCATCTTACCGGGCGTGACAACGTCGCCCTGCCGGCGCGCACCGACAGTTGGCCGAAGAGTAAGATCGACGACCGGGTCGAACTGCTGCGCGAATTGATGCGGCTGCCGTTGGACGTGTTCGACCGCTTTCCCGTTCAATTGTCGGGAGGTCAACGGCAGCGGTTGGGGCTGATGCGCGGATTGATGCTCGACCCCGACGTGGTACTCTTAGACGAGCCGATGGGGGCGCTCGATCCGCTGGTGCGGTTCGATCTGCAGGAAGATCTTGGCGTCATTTTTCGCACGCTGGGGAAAACGGTCGTTTTGGTGACGCACGACTTGGCGGAAGCGGCTTTCCTCGCCGATCGGCTCGTGATCGTTCACGGCGGTAAGATCGTCGCACAAGGCAAGCCGGCCGAAGTGCGCGCGGCCGGCGATCCGTTCGTCACGCGATTTTTCGCGGCTCAACGAGCTTCGATCGCCGCGATTTCCTAGTCGAGGAGCCTTTCGGCCAATCGACTAAGACGGCGACGAATCACGGGTGGTCGCCGCGAAGAATTTCTTCGGTCGTGACGATCATTCCCGCCACCTGCACCAGCTTTTGGTTGCGGTCGCGCGCCGTCTTCTGAAGGCGGCGGAAGGCTTCTTCTTCGTCGATGCTGCCCCGCTTCATCAGAATGCCCTTGGCCCGTTCGATGATCTTTCGATCTTCGAGCGCTTGACGCAGGTCGGCGGCTTCCTTCTGCAGCGATTGGAACTGCTCGAAGCGACGAGTGGCGACCATGATCGCCGCTTCAAGATCGGCAAGTTCGATCGGCTTGACGAGGTACGCCATGACGTGGACGCCGCTGGCCCGCTCCAACGACGGTTTGTCATGGTGGGCCGAAATGAGGATGATCGGCACGGGTTGTTCGCGGTAGATGGCGACCGCAGCGTCGATGCCGTCGAGGTCCGGCATCTTAATGTCGGTGAGGACCAAGTCGGGCCGGTGCGAACGACAGACGTTGATCAGTTCGTTGCCGGTGGCGGCCGAGGCCACGACGGTGTGACCCATTCTGGGAAGCAGTTCCTGCAGGTATTCGCGCATGCGCACTTCGTCGTCGGCGACCACGATCCTCAGCGAACGTTTCATTGTAACGACACCACCCCCGTTGGACGGCTGCGGCGAGCCGCGCGAGGGAAAGCTCGCGCTGGCGGCGGCGAGTACGCCGGAATTCGAATCCCAATGCGTCGTGACGGCCATGACATGGTTCCTTGATTTGGGCCGACCGGTTGGTTCTTCGGTAAGACGGCCGACGATACGGATTACGGACGTTTGCGCGGTAAAGTGATGGACACCTCGGCTCCGACGCCGCCGTCGTCGGGACCGATTTCGATCGTTCCTTGATGCGCTTCCACGATCCGTCGCACGATCGCCATCCCCAATCCCGTTCCTTGGGTCTTCGTCGTGAAGAAGGGTTCAAAGACCCGGAGCCGCGCTTCAGGCGACAAACCGGGGCCGTTGTCGTGAATCGAGATTCGCAGCCCCGGCCGGCCGGCCGAGTGCGGCGAGGTCGAAATGCGGGTGGGCGACCAGCCGATTTCAATTTCGACCGGGTCGCTGCACGCCGCCAGCGCGTTTTCCAGGATGTTGCGAAAGACCTGCTCCAAAGCTTGTGGATCGGCTTCGCAATACAAATCCGGACCGCCTTCCTGGGGAACGCCACGGAAAACCTCGCGCACGACGGCGTGACGGTTTTCGCGGGCGGGCGAAAGATGCTCCCACGCGCGCCGAAGTACAACGCCGGCGTCGCACGCCTGGACATCCAAACGAATCGGAGAGGCGTAGGCTCTTACTTCATCGAACAGACGCCGAAGTTCCCGAACGGCGCCGCGAATGTCGTTGATGAGTTCCAGTTCGCGCTGCTTATCCTCCAGCCGCAGCGCCAACAATTCGACGCATGCGGCGGCGCGCTGCAACGCGTTGCGGCTTTCGTGCGCCAAGCCGGCCACCGTCTGTCCGACGGCCGCCAACCGGGCCGATTGCAGCGACCGGTCTTGGGCTTCCTTCAGATCCGTGACGTCTTCGGTGATGCCGACGATCTGTTTGACTTCGTCGGTGGCGGCGTCGCGAATCGGGAAACCACGGTCATGCACCCAGCGAACGACGCCGTTCGGTCGAAGCAACCGATACTCCATATCATAAGAACCGCGGGCGGCGGAGTTAAGGAAGGCCCAGGCGACTTCCTTGCGGTCTTCTTCGTGGACCGCTTCCAGCCAATCCAGCGGGTCTTCCTTCAGCGCTTCGATGGGTCGGCCCCAAATCTGTTCATAGGCCGGGCTGACGTACACCATCCGCATGTCTTCGACTTGGCAGACCCAGAAGACGGCGCGGATGTTCTCGGCCATCCGCCGAAATCGGAGTTCGCTCTGCCGCAGCGCTTCTTCGGCGATCTTCTGACGGGTGACGTCTTGAGCGACGCCTAGGATTTCCAAAGGGCGGCCGTCGTCGTCGCGGACGTAGATCATCTCCCGCATGCGAATCCACTTGTACGCGCCGTTGGCATGGCGCAACCGGACGGTCTCCTCGAAGACTTGGCCGAAATCGAGGGTTTCCAACGCCTGCCGAGCGGCCGACAGCGTCGGCCCATCATCCGCATGCAACAGCGACTCGAACGCCCCGGCGCCTAAAAGTCGCAGCGACATCGCGTCGACGCCGAGCAATTCCTTCACCTTCCGGTTGACGTAGCTTAACTCGTTCGACTGGTGGTCGCGCAGGTAGACGACGTCGGGAATGGCGTCGGCGACGCGCTGGACCATACCTGGAAAGTCGCCGGACGAGTCGGCGGGCATCATGGCGAAGGCCGAAGAACGCGGCGACGCCTGCCGTCGGAGGTCGGACGGTTCTTCTTCCCCGATTTCCGGAATCCGGGTTTGCGAATCGTCGTCGTCGTGCATGAATCGCATCCGATCTCCGCTGTCATCGCTAGGTTCGGGGACGTCGCGGCAATCGG
>JBOFFD010001191.1:0-4144 GCA_051648425.1 Planctomycetia bacterium | reverse complement strand
CGGCGATCGCCAGGAAGCGGCGCTTGGGAAGGAACCGTTGGAAGAATTTCTGCGGAAGCAGTTCCTCCAACATGCCCGAAATCAACGATCCCAGGATGATGAACGGCAGCGCTTCGTAAACGATCGACATGAAGCGCAGTAGGAAGTCGCCGAAGTTGAACGGGATGAAGAAGTCGGATGACACGGGCAGTCCCATCGATGGAGGAAACAGAAGGCCTGCGGCCGGTATTACGTCGTACTTCACTACGGCGAGCGGGCGGCCCCGGTTCTCGCCGTGGAGATCTTTGTATCGACCGCGCCGGCGGCGGCGATGATGCGGGCGGAACGGACGGCGCTGGCGGCAGGCGTCGAAAGGAACGGCGCGGCCAAAAGGGCGGTGGCGGCCGCGAAGATTGCAGCGGCGGCGGAAGAGGCGGCAAGGCGGAGAATCGTTCGGTTTTGGTCAACTTGCCGGGATGGATATGATAGGTTCGTCGTCGTCGGCAAAACGTAGGCCTGTGCTAGATGCTCCAGGTTCTCCAGCCGGCGTGATTTGGTGCGATCGTCGCGGTGTACCGCTCTTGTCGAGGCGGTGCGAACGCTGGTCGGGCCGCCTGCGACGATTTAGGACGGCTTGCCGCGATCGAAAGCATCGGTTATAACCGATTGCCCTTTTGCAGCGACCGGCGAAAACTTAATTCCTGCTTGGATTTGCGACATCAGGGTGATACATGCGGTTTACGCTGGTCGATCGAATCGTAGAGCTGGAGCCGGGAAGCCGCGTCGTCGCGATCAAGAACCTGACGATGGCCGAGGAATACTTGGCCGAGCACTTTCCCAGCTTTCCGGTCATGCCGGGCGTCATGATGGTCGAAGCGATCACACAGACGGGCGCCTGGGCGGTGCGGGTCGGGGAAGGACTGCGGCACAGCGTCATTCTGCTGCGGGAAGCGAAGACGGTGAAGTTCGGGCATCTGGTGATGCCGGGCCGGCAACTGCGGGTTTCGTGCGAGGTGGTGGACGACGACGGCCGAAACACCGTCATCAAGGCGAAGGGGACGCTGGAAGGGCAGGCGTGCGTGTCGGCCAAGGTGGTGCTGACCCGCTTCAACCTGGCCGACCGTGACCCGACGGCCCGCCGCGACGACCAACGGCTGCGGGCCCATCAACTGCGGTCCTTCCGCATGTTGGCGACGCCCGAGCTGCGGCAACGCTACCTGGCGCCGCTGACGGCGGCCCTTTCCGAAGCGGGTCGGGCGGCCGGCGCGCCGCTGTCGGCGGTGGACGGCTGATACGAACGTCTTTTCGGCGGACCGACGGTCGGCCGGCGGCCTGATGGAACGAGGCATGGAAGGAACGGGAATGGGTCGGTTGGCGGGTAAGACGGCGTTGGTCACGGGAGCCAGCCGCGGCATCGGACGAGCGATCGCGGCCCGGTTCGCTCAAGAGGGCGCGAAAGTCGGCGTGGTGTACAACCGCAGCCGCGAGCCGGCCGAGAAGTTGGCCGAGGAAATCCGGGCGGCCGGCGGCGACGTACTTCTCTTCCAGCACGACGTGGCCGAGCCGGAAGGAGCGTCGGCCATTCTGGAAAAGTTGACCGAAGCTTGGGGCCGACTCGACGTGCTGGTGAACAGCGCCGGCATCATCAAGGACGGCCTGATGATCCAGTTGAGTGCGGAGGATTGGCAGAGCGTCGTCCGCACGAACCTCGACGGCACCTTTTTCTTCTGCAAGGCGGCCGCCATCGAAATGATGCGGAAACGCAGCGGCTCGATCATCAACATCTCGAGCGTCGCCGCGCAGCACAGCAACAAGGGGCAGGCGAACTACGCCGCGAGCAAGGCGGGCATCGAGGCGATGACCCGAACGTTGGCGGCCGAGCTGGGCAAGCGGAAGGTGCGGGTCAACGCAATCGCGCCGGGGTTCATCGAAACCGACATGACGCAGACGGTCCGCAACATGGCGGGCGACAAAATCACCGCGGCCATCCCCATGGCCCGTTTCGGCCAACCGGAAGACATTGCCGCGGCGGCGGTGTTCCTCGCCAGCGAAGACAGTACGTACATCACCGGGCAGGTGCTGACGGTCGACGGCGGCTTGAGCCTTGGGGCCCACGCCTGACCGATGGTAAACAAGGATCGGCCGGGGGCCGATTAAACTCGAAACAAACCGCCTTGTTCGCACGACCGATTCCATCGGCAGCGACGACGGCGGCGGGTCGGGTTTCACGATGCTTCGCGCGGACCTCGACTGGCTCCGGCGGGAATTTGGGTTAGCTTTCTCTCGAAAGGAGAATCGTCATGTCCCAGGATGAGATCTACGCGAAGGTTGCCTCGACCCTGGTCGACGCGCTGGGCGTCGATGAAGACGAAGTCAGCCCCGAAGCGACCCTGTCGGGCGATTTGGGCGCCGAGTCGATCGACTTCCTCGACATCGTCTTCCGGCTGGAAAAGAACTTCGGCATCAAGATTCCCCGCGGCGACCTCTTCCCGGACGAAAAACTCTTCACGGACCCCAACTTCGTGAAGGACGGCAAGATGACCGAAGTCGGCCTCGTCGAGCTGCGCAGCCGTATGCCCTATGCCGACATCGATTCGTTCGCCGGCGATCCCGACGTCCAGAAGATCAGCAACCTGTTCACGGTCGAAATGATCGTCCGGTACATCGAAGGCAAGATTCGGAAGTAAAGAGACGCCCCGGTCGAACCGCCGGCGGGCTCGCCCGCCGGCTCGACGTGGGCCGCGCGCTTGAAGGGGCGGGTTGATGCGGTGGATCTGGATCGATCGGTTCGTGGAGTTCCACAGCGGTCGGTCGGCGAAGGCGGTGAAGACCGTCAGCGTCGCCGAAGACCACGTCCACGAGCAATACCCGGGCTACCCCGTCCTGCCCCCTTCGTTGATCTTGGAAGGGTTGGCCCAGACCGGCGGCATCCTGGTCGGCGAAGCCAACGACTTCAAGGAAAAAGTGGTGCTGGCGAAGGTCCCGAGGGTCGAATTCTTCGACTACGCGACCGCCGGCGACGTTCTGCATTATGAGGTCCGACTGAACGAATTGCGGCACGAAGGGGCGATCGTCGACGCTTGGGTCACGCGCGACGGCAAACCGTTCGCCGAGGCGGAAATCGTCTTCGCCCATCTCGACAACTCGCGGGGCGTCGACGACGGCTCGGCCCCGAAGAACTTCGTGTTCACCAAGGACCACTTGATGGCGCTCTTGCACATGGCCCAGGCGGGCGACGTGCTGACCAGCCCGAAGCCGGCCAAGGACGCCGCCCCCGACGGCGCCGCCAATGGCAAGCCGTAACGGCCGCCGGGACGGAAGCGGCCGCCCGCCGCGAGCCGTTCGTCGCGACCCCGTCCCGGTCGACGGCTCCGAACGCCCGCCGACTTTGCCGTGAAGAGTGCTTTTACAGGGCGCCGACGGTCGCTCGCCATCCTCGTCTCCCTGCCTGACCTCGTCCCCGCGCCTCGGCGGCCCGCGGACGTCTCAAGGCGGTTTGATCTTCCAACCGGTTGGCGGGGCGCGTAAAACGTCTTGCGCCCGCCCGGCTTCGGTCGGGCGGTGAACATGACGCGGATACCATCGATGAGCACCATTCAACGACGCATCGTCATCACCGGCCGCGGCGCGGTCACTCCCGTCGGCAGCGGCAACGCCTCCTTCTGGCGCGGCCTCTCCGCCGGCAAGAGCGGCGTCCTGCCCGTCCGCTCCTTCAACCCCGACGGCGGCCCCCTGCGCATCGCCGCAGAGGTCCGCGACTTCGACCCCGCCCAGTACATCAAGCAGAAAAAACAGCTCAAGGTGATGGCTCAGGACATCAAACTGGCTGTCGGCGCCGCTCAAATCGCCGTCGACGACGCCCGTCTCGACCCGTCGCGCCTCGACCCCACGCGCTTCGGCGTCAACTGCGGCGCCGGTCTCATCGCCACCGACCTCACCGAACTTGGCAAGCCCGTCTCCACCAGCGTCAACGGCTCCCGCGACTTCGACCTCCGCAAATGGGGGACCGAAGGCATGGAGCAACTCTATCCCTTGTGGATGCTGAAGTATCTGCCCAACATGCCGGCCTGCCACATCTCCATCATCTTCGACGCCCAAGGCCCGAACAACTCCATCACCGCCGGCGAAGCCTCCTCCGCCCTGGCGATGGGCGAAGCCTACCGCG
>JBOFFD010001190.1:0-5610 GCA_051648425.1 Planctomycetia bacterium | reverse complement strand
CCGCCCCGCGTCCGATCGTCGCCGAAAGACTCGGGGCGGCGGACCACCCCGGCTAAAAGGAAACGGAGACGACCGCGAAGCGGTGTCTAAGATGTCGTCTTAGAGCTTGGCGACTTCCTCGATCTTGGCGGCGATGTGTTCGGCGCTGATGCCGAAGCGGTGGAGCAGCTCCATCGGTTCGCCGCTGTGCGGGATTTCGCGGACGCAGATCTTGAAGACGCGGATTCCCGGCACTTCGGAAAGCTCGCCGGCGACGGCGTCGCCGATGCCGCCTTCGGAGTAGTGGTCTTCGACGGTGATGATCTTGCCGCCGGTCGCCTTGGCGGCGGCCGCGATCGTTTCCTTGTCGAGCGGCTTGATCGTGAACGGGTCGACGATCCGAACGTGGATCCCCTTGGCGGCGAGCATGTCGGCGGCCTTCACCGACTCGGCCATGGTGATGCCGGCGGCGACGATGGTGACGACGTCCTTGTCGGACTGCCGCACGACCTTCGCCTTGCCGATCGCGAACGGTTCGTCGTTGTCATAGAGAACCGGCGTGACCGGGCGGCTGGTGCGGATGAAGACCATGCCGTGATAGTTGGCGGCGGCTTCACAGGCCCGCTCGGCCGAGACGGCGTCGGACGGATAGAAGACGACGCAGTCAGGGATGGAGCGGAAGATGGCGAGGTCTTCCAGGGCCATCTGCGAAGCGCCGTCTTCGCCGATCGAAACGCCGGCGTGCGAGCCGACCAGCTTGACGTTGCCCAACGAGATGGCGGCCATGCGGACTTGGTCGTAGGCCCGGCTGAGGAAGCAGGCGAAGGTCGAGACGAACGGGATCTTGTGGCGGGTGCCCAGGCCGACCGCGACGCCGACGAGGTTCTGCTCGGCGATGAAGCATTCGACGAACCGGTCGGGGAAGGCGATCTTGAACTTCTCGGCGTAGGTCGAGTTCTTGGTGTCGCCGTCGAGGCCGACGACGTTCGGGTTGGCTTTGCCGAGCTTCACCAGCGCGGCGCCGTAAGCGACGCGGGTGGCGACTTCCTGGCCCTTCTTGTAGGCCGGCGTTTCGATCTTGATGCCCGGCGGGCCGGGGATCTTAAGGGCGTCGGAGGTCGGCGTCTTCGGCTTCAGGCCGTTGGCGCCGGTCATCTGCGACTTGATGTGGGCGATGGCGGCCGGCGCCTTGTCGCCCAGCGCCTTGCCGTGCCAAGCGAGCTGGTCTTCGACGCCGGGAATGCCCTTGCCCTTCAGCGTGTGGGCCAAGAGCGCGGTTGGTTTGCCCTTGAAGGCGGCGGCGTCGTCGAACGCCTTCTTCACGGCGGCCACGTCGTGGCCGTCGATCACCACGGCGTTCCAACCGAAGGCGTCGAACCGCTTGCGGTAGGTTTCCATGTCGTGCCCGAACATCGTCGCTTCGCTCTGGCCGAGGCGGTTGACGTCGACGATGGCGACCAGGTTGTCGAGCTTGTAATGGCTGGCGAGCGAGGCGGCTTCCCACACCGAGCCTTCGGCGGTTTCACCGTCGCCCATCAACACGTAGGTGCGGTAGTCGCTCTTTTCCATCTTGGCGTTGATCGCCATGCCCACGCCGACCGACAAGCCCTGGCCGAGCGACCCGGTGGCGACGTCGACGAACGACAGCCGCGGCGTCGGGTGGCCTTCCAGATCGCTATTGAGGAGGCGCAGCGTCAGCAGCTCGGCGACGGGGAACAAGCCGGCTTCCGCCCAGCACGCATAGAGAATGGGAGCCGCGTGGCCCTTCGACAGAATGAACCGGTCGTTGTTCGGGTTGCGCGGATCCGTCACATGGTACCGCATGGTGTCGAAGAACAGCACCGACAGGATGTCGGCGATCGAGCAGCACGAGGTCGGGTGACCCGAGTTCGTGACGTTGGTGCTCTCAATCGAGTGGATGCGCAGCTTGTTGGCCATGTCTTTCAGCGCGGGCAGTGAGTCGCTCATCGTCGTCTCTCAAAACAGTGGTGTCTTTGGTTCGCCGTCGATGCACCGGCCGACCGCCGGTCGCCGCGCCTGCGGACGCTTCGCGTCGACTCGAACCGAAGGCGGCGTCGCGGCGCCGATCGGTGCGAGGCGGTCGCGTTTCCCGCCGAGGCGAGGTCTTCTTAGCGATCGACGTAACGACGGCCAGTGGAACAAGAATGGGAAAGCGGGCGTACCACGGCCATCACCCTTCCGTTGGGCCGGGAAGCCGACTGTACGGCGGAACTCTGGTCCGCCACGGTAGGGCGTTGGGACGAAACTCCGTTCCGATTCGTTGGAGAGGAAGGACGTCCGTCCCCTCGCTGCGTCCGGGCGGACCAGAGTTCCGCCCTACATTTCGCCGTTCCGACCCAAGGTCTCTAGGAGAACCGCCGTTTCAGTTCGTCGGCCCGAAGCCGGATCGCCGTCATTTCGTCGTCGCTCTTGCGGTCGACGTTCTTCACCTGCAAGGCCATCCGCTGGTTCTTCCGCAGCTCCACCGAATGGCGGTCTAGAAAATCCCAGTACAGCGTGGTGAATGGGCAGGCGTCGTCGCCCGTCGCCTTGTTCGGATCGTACCGGCAGCCCTTGCAGTAGTCGCTCATGCGGTCGATGTATTTGCCGGTGGCGGCGTACGGCTTCGACCCCATCACCCCGCCGTCGGCGTATTGCGACATCCCCAGCGTGTTCGGCAGTTCCACCCATTCGACGGCGTCGACGTACACCGCCAGATACCATTCATGCACCGCCTTCGGATGCACCCCCAGCAGCAGCGCGAACAGCCCCGTCACCATCAATCGCTGAATGTGGTGCGCGTAGCCGAATTGCAGCGTCTGACCCACCGCCTGCTTCAAGCAGTTCATGTCGGTTTCGCCGGTCCAATAGAAGTCGGGCAGTTTCAGATCGGCGTGCAGGGCGTTGCGTTCGAGGTAGTCGGGCATGAACTTCCAATAGACGCCGCGGACGTACTCGCGCCAGCCGAGAATCTGCCGGACGAACCCCTCCACCGCCGCCAGCGGCGCCCGGCCGTCGCGGTAGGCCGATTCGGCGGCGTCGACGACGGCGCGCGGATCGAGGAATTTGAGATTCAGCGCCGCCGACAACCGCGCGTGGTACAGCCAAGGCTTGTCGGTCCACATCGCGTCTTGGTACTTGCCGAACGACGGCAGCCGATGCTCGATGAAGTCGTTCAGCGCGCTCTTCGCGTCGGCGGGGGTGGTCGGGTAGTCGAAGTCGGTAAGCGAACCGGGGTGGTCGCGGAAACGGTCGGCCACCAATCGTAAGACGCCGGCGGTGACGGCGTCGGCCGCGAACGACTTCGGAAGTGTAAGTTTCCCCGGGCCTTTCGCGGGGAAGCCGCCGCGGTTCTCTTTGTCGAAATTCCACTCGCCGCCGACCGGCGCCCCGTCGTCCATTAAGACGCCGGTCTTCCGCCGCATTTCACGGTAAAAGTATTCCATCCGCAGACCCTTCCGGCCGCGGGCGTGGTCGGCGAACTCTTCCGTCGAACAGTAGAAGTGCCGATCGGCACGGACCTCCAGCGCGACGCCGGCGGTCTTCGCCGCCCGCTTCAATTCCTCGGCGACCCGCCATTCGCCCGGTTCGACGACGACCAGCCGTTCCGGCCGGCGGCGGCGGACGCTTTCCGCCAACTGGGCGCCGAAGCTGGGTTTGGTCGCGGGGTCGTCCAGGGCGTGGTAGTCGACCGGTCGGCCGCGCGCCGTCAGGTCGTCGCGGAAGTGACGCATGGCGGACAGAAACATCGCGATGCGGACCTTGTGCGACCAAACAACGGTCGATTCGTCAGCCGCCTCGACCATCCAAACCCGGTCGACGCGCGGGTCGAAGTCGTCGAACGCGGCGGAGTCGGCGTCGAGCTGGTCGCCCAGCACCAAGACCAGGCGGCGGGTTTTCAGGCGGCTGGCGGCGTCTGCCACGGTCTTACCCAACCTTTGTGGTCGCCGCCGTCGCCGGCGGGTCCGATCTTTGTCACGCGACGGCAGCGGAAATCGAAAAATCGCCGCCGAGGAAAGTGGCGGTTGCCAAAGACGTTTTCGCCTACTGCGAGAGGCATCCTGCGGCAACCCCGCAGCCGGAGAATAGTCGGCCGCGTCGAGGCCGGCGGAACAAAAAATCGATGCAGTCCCTTTTAATCCTCACCATCGTCGCGCTTGGATTGCAGGGTGTTTTGGCCGAACCGATTTCCAAGCTGCGCCGGCGGATGCCGCCGGCCGCTTTCGTTCACGAAGTTTCTGGTGGGAGGACCGACCATGTCGAATTATGTGAGCAGTTTTTGGCGCGCCTCGTCGGACGGGGCGCCGCAGACGCCGTTCGTCTGCGACGACGCCGCTCGTTCGATGAAGATCGACGTTTTGGAAGTGCGCGCCGTGCCGGCAGGCATGGTCGATTCGGCGGCGGACCTCGCCGCCGGCCCGTGCGGCCCGGCGGCGGACCTCGCCGCCGGCCCATGCGGCCTCGCCGAAACCCCCGGCGACGTCGCAACCACCAGCGAGGTTGAAAACACCGACAGCGTCGAAACCACCAGCGACGTCGAACCCACCGGCGACGCCGAGACCTACAGCGACGACATGGCCTACCTGATGTCGGCGAGCGGCAAGCGGACCAGCACCCCGGCGGAGCGAACCGCCTCGACCCCGCGGCTCTCCGTCTCGCCCGCTTCCGGACGGGCGGGTTCCAACATTCCGCTGCGGATCACGGCGGCGCTTACCGACACCGACGGCAGTGAAAGGCTGTCGGTGCGGATCGGCGGCGTGCCGGCCGGCGCTTCGTTCTCGGCCGGTACGAACCGTGGCGGCGGCGTCTGGAGGTTCACCGCCGCCCAACTGACCGGCCTGCGGTATACGCCGCCGGCCAACGCCAACGGCGACGTCGTCCTCTCCGTGACCGCCACTTCGACCGAATCGAACGGCGGCGCGACCGCGACGACGAACCCCGTCAACCTGACGGTGTCCGTCGCCCCGGCCAACCAAGCCCCCCGGCTGGCGAACGGTTCGCCGTCCGTCATCGTCCGCAGCGTCAACTACACGGCGGGCGTCAACCGGCTGCAGACGCTCGCCGGCTACTCGGACGCCGACGCGACGTCCCAGCAACGCGGCGTCGCCATCACGAAAACCGAGGGCGCCGGCGTTTGGCAGTGGCGCAACGACGGCGAAACGCGGTGGCGGAACATGCCGCCGGTGAGTTCGTCGCGGGCGTTCCTGCTGCGGGCCCAGGCGTCGGTGCGTTTCGTGCCGAACGCCGGCACGAGCGTCGATGGCGCCTCGTTGTCGTTCAAGGGGTGGGACCAGACCGCCGGCCGACACGGCCGAATGTTCGACGTAAACCAGAACACGGTGGGCGGGACGAAGTCGCTGAGCACCGAGACGTCGCGGCTGCGGTTGTCTTCGCTGGCGGCGACCGGGGGACAAGGCCGCGCCGCCGCGAAGTTGGCCGCCCTTGACGAAGCCGCGTACGACAAGCCAAACGCGACCGACTTGGCCGCGGCCGCCGTCGACGCGATCCTCTCCGCCGACTGACCCCTGGCGCCTCTCCCACCGCAATCGTAGGGCGGACCTCCTGGTCCGCCCGTCACGTCTTAAACCCGCCTGGTTCAACATTTCGGAAGACGGGCGGACCAGGAGGTCC
>JBOFFD010001189.1:0-2245 GCA_051648425.1 Planctomycetia bacterium | reverse complement strand
GCCGCACCGTCTGGTAAGACCGCCGGACCGGCTTCCCCCGCGAAACTTCCCGCCGGCGTGAAACGAGGATGAATTACCCGATGACCAATCGACCGTTGATCGTCCGCGTCGAAGAAGCCTCGAAATCCTTTTCTCGCGGCGGCGAGACGGTGGAAGTCTTAAGCCGACTTTCGCTCGAGGTTCCGCAGGGTGAGTTCCTAGCGCTGATGGGGCCGAGCGGTTCCGGTAAGACCACGCTGCTCAATCTGATCGCCGGGCTGGACCGCCCCAGCGGCGGCCGGATCGTCGTCGGCTCCAATGTCATTTCCGACATGAGCGAAGCGGAACTTGCCCGGTGGCGCACCCGCAACGTCGGCTTCGTCTTTCAGTTCTACAACCTCCTGCCGGTTCTCACCGCGTATGAAAACGTCGAACTGCCGCTGCTGTTGCTGCCGCTCGGCGCCAAACGCCGCCGCGAACAGGTGATGACGGCGCTGGAACTCGTGAAACTGACGCACCGCCTGCATCATAGGCCCGGTCAGCTCTCCGGCGGCCAGCAGCAGCGCGTGGGCGTCGCCCGCGCGATCGTCACCGACCCCAACCTCATCGTCGCCGACGAACCGACCGGCGACCTCGACGCGAAATCCGCCGACGAAATCCTGGACCTCGTCCGCGAACTTCAGCACGGTCTGAACAAAGCCATCGTCATGGTGACGCACGACCCCCGCGCCGCCGGCCGCGCCGACCGCATCCTGCACCTCGACAAGGGTCGACTCGTCGAAGAAGAACAAATCGCCGGCCGCACCTCGTTCGCCGCCGGTTGACACATGCCGCTTGGAGCCGACCCCGGATGATCTTCAAACTCATCGTCAAGAATCTGAAACGCAACCCGATCCGCACGATTCTTACATCGTTGGGCACGATGGTGCTGGTGTTCGTCGTCACCTTGGTCTGGTCGGTCTTGTTCTTCCTCGACCAAGTCACCACCGAGAAGTCGAAGAATCTGAAAGCGATCGTGTCGGAGAAATGGCAGTTGCCGAGCCAAATGCCGTTCGCCTACGCGGCCGACCTGGAGCAGGGCGCGGCGAAAGACGCCGACGACGTCAAGCCGGTCGATTCCATGACTTGGCAGTTCTACGGCGGCTCACTGGATTCCGACCCGGCGCTCCGCACTCGCGACAACAGTGTTTTCGCTTTTGCGATGGACCCGCTGAAGTTCAAGTCGATGATGGACGGCCTCGACGAACTGACGCCCGCCGAAAACGAATCGTTGGACGCCGGCATTAAACTCATGACGGAAAACAAGCAGGCCGTCTTCATCGGCCGCGAACGGCTCGCCTCCATCGACAAGCGCGTCGGCGAACGGATCAAGCTCTATTCGATCAACTATAAAGACATCGACCTCGAATTCGACATCGTCGGTCAACTGCCGGAAGGACGGTACAATCAAAGCGCCGTCGTCAACCGCGACTATCTCAACGACGCCATCGACGACTACGAACAGCGTACCGGCAGCCCGCACCCTCTGGCCGAGAAGTCTCTGAACCTCGTCTGGCTGCGCACCGAGGATATGAACAATTTCACCCGCTTGGCCGAGCAGGTCACCAGTTCGCCGACCTTCTCCCAACCGGCCTTGAAAATCGAAACGGCGAGTTCCGGCGTCTCCACTTTTCTGGAAGCCTACCGCGATTTGCTGTGGGGCATGCGCTGGCTGCTCGCTCCCGCGATTCTGGTGACGCTTTCCCTGGTCATGTCCAACGCGATTTCGATCAACGTCCGCGAACGCCGACTTGAAATGGCCGTTCTCAAGGTTCTGGGCTTTCAGCCGAATCAGATTCTAGCAATGGTGCTGGGCGAAGCTCTGCTCGTTGGAACGCTGTCCGGCCTTGCCAGTTCGTTGTTGACGTACACCAGCATCAACTACTACATCGGCGGCATTAAGTTCCCCATCGCGTTCTTCCCGGCCTTCTACATTCCGACCGAGGCGTTGTACTGGGGCGCCGCCGTCGGCGCCCTGACGGCCTTTTTCGGAGCCGTGGTCCCGGCGTGGTCCGCGCGCACCGTGCGCGTCTCCGACGTCTTTTCCCGAATCGCTTGACGCCGACTTCGTCGCACCGGAGCGCACTTTCATGGATTTACTGAACGACGTCGTCGAACGGCGGATGGCCGTCTCGCCGGAAAACCTCATCATCTTGGCCGAAGTCTTCTGCGTCGTCGCCGTGCTCGTCTTCATGGGCAAGGTGCCGCTTAAATACAATCTTCGCAA
>JBOFFD010001188.1:0-6343 GCA_051648425.1 Planctomycetia bacterium | reverse complement strand
GTTGCCCAGGCCGGTGGCGAACAGGATCGTCCGCTCGAACCCCAAACCGAAGCCGGCGTGCGGCGCCGTGCCGAACCGGCGCGTATCCAGATACCATTCGTAATGTTCGACCGGCAGTTTCATTTCGACGAGCCGGTTTTGCAGCAGGTCGAGCCGTTCCTCGCGCTGGCTGCCGCCGATGATCTCGCCGATCTTCGGCACTAAGACGTCCATCGCGGCGACCGTTTTTCCGTCGTCGTTGCCCCGCATGTAGAACGCCTTGATGTCGCGCGGGTAGTCGGTCAGAATCAGCGGCTTGCCGACGTGTTCTTCGGTCAGAAACCGTTCGTGTTCGCTTTGCAGATCGAGACCCCACGCGACGGGGTACTCGAACTTTTTGCCCGCCTTCTGAAGCACCGCGACGGCTTCGGTGTAGGTCATTCGCTCGAACGGCGTCTCGACGACGTGCTTCAGCGTGTCGACGACGGTTTTGTCGACGCGGTCGGCGAAGAACGCCATGTCGTCGGCCGAGTGTTCCAAGAGGTGTTTGAAGACGTGTTTCAGAAAATCCTCGGCGAGCTGCATGTCGTCGACGAGGTCGAAGAACGCGCACTCAGGTTCGACCATCCAAAACTCGGCGAGGTGCCGGGTGGTGTTCGAGTTTTCGGCGCGGAACGTCGGGCCGAAGGTGTAGACGTCGGTGAGGGCTAGGGCGGCGGTCTCGGCGTTGAGCTGGCCCGACACCGTCAGATTGGCCGGCTTGCCGAAGAAATCCTTTGAGAAGTCGACCTTGCCGTCGACGCGCGGCGGGTCTTCCATGTCGAGGGTGGTCACGCGGAACATGGCGCCGGCGCCTTCGCAGTCGCTGGCGGTGATGATCGGCGTCTGCAGATAAACGAAGCCGCGGTTCTGAAAGAATTCGTGGATGGCGCGGGCGGTCTGATTTCTGACGCGCAGCACGGCTCCGAAGGTGTTCGAGCGCGGCCGGAGGTGCGCGATGGAGCGTAGGAACTCCATCGTGTGACCCTTCTTCTGAAGCGGAAAACCGTCGGCGTTCCCGTAGACGAACACCGACTTGGCGCGCACTTCGTACTTCTGACCTTTGCCCGGCGAGTCGATCAGTTCGCCGGTCACGCGCACGCTGGCGCCGGTCTGAAGATGTTTGATCGTCGATTCGTAGCCGGCGACGTCCGGGTCGACGACGCACTGAATGTTTTTGATGGTCGAGCCGTCGTTCACTTCCAGGAACGAACAGCCCTTGGCGTGACGGCAGGTGCGCAGCCAGCCGAAGACGGTCGCCTCGCCGCCGGCGGCCGGTCGGTCGAGCAGGTGTACGATGCGTTCGCGGGCCATAAGTCCTCCGTGCCGCGCCGGCGGCCGGCCGGCGTCTCAGAACGTCTTACTCGCCGCCGTGGACGCAGAAGTGGTGGTACACGTCGGCCGCGACCGCGACTTCGTCGATCGGCACGTATTCGTCTTCCGTATGCGCCTTGGCGATGTCGCCCGGCCCGAACACCACCGCCGGCACGCCGGCCGCGCTGATCGGCGAGGCGTCGGTGCCGAACGACACCCCGAGTTTGGCGTGCGACGGGCGGAAGGCGTCGATCGACCGGCCGAGCCGGCGCGACAAGCTCTGGTTCCCCTCGCCGCCCATCGGCGGCGACTTGAGCCACGCCTCGCGGACGTCGAGCGGGAAGTTGATGGTCGGGTCGCCGGCCAGGTGCTCGACCACCGCCGCGTGGGCTTGGCGATAGTCTTCCCCGGGAATGAGCCGGCGGTCGATTTCGATACGGCAGCGGCCGGGCACGGTGTTGACGCTCATGCCGCCGTCGATCCGGCCGACGCTGAGGGTCGGCTTGCCCAGCACCGGGTCGGCCGGCCGTTGCGCCAGCGTCGCCGCGAACCGCTCCAACGACGCCAGCACCGGCGCCATGCGGTAGATCGCATTCACGCCGAGGTGCGGCTGCGAGCTGTGGCACGCCTTCCCCGTCGTGTAGATCTCCCACCGGGTCGTCCCCTTGTGAGTGTAGACGATGTCGAGATTGGTCGGTTCCGCGACGATCGCTTCGTCCACCTTCAAACCGCCGCCGTCCAGGCCTTGTTTCACCAGTTCGCTCACGCCGAGGAAGGTGTGTTCCTCGTCGACGGTGAGGGCGAGCGTGACGGTCGTGCCCTCGGCCTTTTCCAAGACCAGGCGCCGGAAGGCGGCCATCATCGCGGCCATCGGGCCTTTGTCGTCGCAGGCGCCGCGGCCGTAGATGCGGCCGTCGACCAGCGTGGCGCCGAACGGGTCGATGGTCATGCCGTCGACGGGAACGGTGTCTTGATGGACTTCCAACAGCACGTGGCGTTTGGAATTCGGCGCGCGGTAGGTGGCCAGCAGGTTGTCGCGGCCGGGCTTCACCGGCTGGCGGCGCAGTTCGATCGGCAACGGCCGGAGCCACTCTTCGAGGAAGTTCGTGAGGGCGGTTTCGTAGTAGATCGGCCCGGTCAGATTCCGCCCCATCGGGTTGACGCTGGGGATGGAAATCAGTCTGCGGGTCAGTTCGATGAGATCGTTCATCGGCGCGGGAATCCTCCTTGAGGCCGTCGACGGGAACGGAGTTCGGCGCGGGACGGTCAGCCGCCGCCGCCGACCGGACCGCCCGCGGGAATGCCGCGGTGCGTCTGGCCGACGGGGTCTAAGATCGAGTTCAGTTCGTCGGGTGTAAGACGAGGGTCTTCCAGCGCGACATGGCGCACCGTCCGACCTTCCTTGTACGCCGTCTTAGCGATGGCGGCGGCGTCGTCGTACCCCAGCTTCGGCGCCAGCGCCGTACACATCGCCAGGCTTTGTTCGATCAGTTCGGCGCAGCGTTCCACGTTCGCGGTGATTCCCTTCACGCACTTGTCGACGAAGGCGAGCGAAACCGAACCCACCAGCTCGGCCGACTCAATGAGGCAGTACGCGATCACCGGCTTCATGACGTTCAGCTCGAACGTGCCGCCGACCAATCCGCCGACGGTGATGGAGGCGTCGTTGCCGATCACTTTGGCGACCACCTGCAACACCGATTCGCACATAACCGGGTTCACCTTGCCGGGCATGATGGAGCTGCCGGGCTGGGTGGAGGGCAGGTTGATTTCGCCGATGCCGCAGCGCGGACCGCTGGACAGCCAACGAATGTCGTTGGCGATTTTGCCGAGGCTGACGGCGACGGTCTTCAGGGCGCCGCTGGCTTCGACGGCGGCGTCGCGGGCGGCGAGGGCCTCGAAGGCGTTGTCGGCCGGGCGGAAGTTCAAGCCCGTCTCTTTGGAAAGGGCGGCGGCCATCCGCTCCGGGAATTCGGGGTGCGTATTGAGGCCGGTGCCGACGGCGGTGCCGCCGATGGCGAGCTGCGACAGCCGCGGCCGAACGGCTTCCAACCGGGCGATGCCGTGCGCCACCTGCGTGGCATAGCCGGAAAACTCCTGCCCCAGCCGGATGGGGACGGCGTCTTGCAGGTGGGTGCGGCCGATCTTCACGATTCCGTCGAACTCGCGCGCCTTGGCGTCCAAGGCGTCGTGCAAGCGATGCAGGGCGGGCAGCGTCTTCTTCTCGATCACTTCGAGCGCCGCGACGTGGATCGCCGTCGGCACGACGTCGTTCGACGACTGACCGAAGTTGACGTGGTCGTTGGGGTGGACGGGGCTTTTGCCGCCGCGCTTGCCGGTGGCGATTTCATTCGCCCGGCTGGCGACCACTTCGTTGGTGTTCATGTTGGTCGAGGTGCCGGAGCCGGTCTGAAACACGTCGACGACGAACTGGTCGTCGAGCTTGCCGTCGGCGACTTCCTGAGCCGCGACCAGGATGTGTTTCTTCGATTCTTCGGGAAGCAGGCCAAGCTCGGCGTTGACGACGGCGGCCGACTTCTTGATGAGGCCCATCGCCCGCAGGAACGCCCGGGGAAGGCGCAACCCGCTGATCGGGAAATTCTCGACGGCGCGGGCGGTTTGGGCGCCGTAGTAGGCGTCGGCCGGCACCTGCATGATGCCCATCGAATCGGATTCGCTGCGGAATTCAGCCATTTCGACTCCAACCTCGACCAACTGGGGCGCGCGGCGCCGGGCGAAGACACTGGTGTAGCATCGTCGCCGCCGATGGCCAGCCGGCCGGCGGAACGGCGCGGCGCGATCGCGACGGTGTCCGACCGACGGCCGACGCCGTACATCAATCGACGGGTCGGTCAGCCGCGGACGTCGAACGGTCGGTGCATGGTGCGATTCCTTCGGGCGAGCGGTGTGACGGTTCTCCTGGTTTTGGCCGCCGGCGCGACGTTCGCCGACCCGCCCGAATCACCGCCGCCGATCGACCCGCCCCCCTCGTCCGTCGCCACCGCGCCCGCCGAAGACACCGACGCCGAACAGCGTCGCGCGACGAACAAGCCGCCGCCGCGCCGCGCCGCCCAATCGTTCGACGACAAGCCGCTCGGTTTAGTCGCCGCGGAATGGGTCACGGCGGCGTATTTCGGCGTCTTTGGGGCGGTCGTCGGCAGCTTTCTGAACGTGGTCGTTTATCGGCTGCCGCACGGCATGAGCGTGGTGCATCCGCCGTCGCACTGCCCCGGCTGCGAGACGCCGATTCGGCTGGTCGACAACATTCCCGTCTTCGGCTGGCTGAAGCTGCGCGGTCGGTGTCGCGCCTGCGGCATCGCCATTTCGGCGCGGTATCCGATCGTCGAGTTCGCCGTCGCGGTTCTTTTTCAATTGTTGGCGGCGGTCGAAACGCTGCGGGGCGGCGCCAACCTTCCCGGGTACGACGCCCACCTCTACACCGGCGTCGTCTGGATCGTCTGGCACACGAAGTACGACATGATGGCGTTTTTCGTGTATCACGCGGTCTTCGTCTCTTATTTGACGGCGATGGTGCTGATTCAGTACGACCGAAATCCGCTGCCGGTGCGGCTGGCCGGCTGGGGGATGGGGCTGGGGTTTGTGGGGGCGACCGCCTTCGGCTTTCTACTACCGGTTCCGCCATGGCCGGGGTTTCCCGATTGGCCCGTCGTCTATGGCGCGACGACGAGCCTCATGGGGGGGATGGTCGGCTGGGCAGTGGGCGTAACGGTGACGCCCGTACAGCCGCGGGGACGGAAGCAGTCGCGGGTCGTTGAAATCGAATACGCGCACCGAATGTTGCTGGTCCTGGTGGGCGTTTACATGGGATGGCAGGCGGCGGTCGTCGTCGCCCTCGGCGCGGCGCTGGTGGAATTGACGACGGCGGTCTTTCGGTGGAAGACCGGGCGGTCGTTCGGCTGGTTGCCGCCGACAGCCGCGCCGGCGGTGTTGGCCTACCTGCTATTGCTGACGTGGCGTCCGACGCTGGAATTGCTGCCGTTTCTTCCCGGCCCGACGAGCATTGCCGCCTTCGGTCTCGCCGCAATGGCGGCCGGCGGCTTTGCGGCGTGGCTGGCGCAATTAGTTTCCGATCGGGCCGGCGTCGTCGAATCGCCGACCGGCCCCGCGTTCGTCGACGAGGAACCGCTGCCGCCGGAACCGCCGCCGTTGCAACGGGTCTGATTCCAAGCGCCGGCGTCGACGCACGTCGGTTGCGTGGGTTGACGGCGGCGAACGGAAAAGGAGCGTCCCTCATGGCCGTCGTACTTTTGCTCGGATGGTGGACGGTCATACTGGGAGCCGATGCCGGCGAACCGACGGCGACCGTCGACCAGGTTAAAACCGCCCTCAAGCCGTTGCAGGGCCTCGTTGGCGAGTGGCGCGGCTCGGCGACGCCCCTCGACCGCAACGCCCGGCCCGCCGGCGATTTTTGGCGCGAAAATGGCTCTTGGCGTTGGTCGCTCGAGAAGAATCGCACCGGCCTCGTCTGGTCGGCGACGCTGGACGCCGTCGGTCCGTCGAAGCCCGTCAAGCCGGACGCGCCGCCCCGACCGTCCCACCCCGCCGCCTTTCTGACGGTCGACGCCGCCGGCTTGTATCGCCTGGAAACCAAGAAGCCCGACGGCGTGGTCGAACGCTGGTCGGGAAAACTCGCCGACGGCGTGTTGACGCTCGACCTGGACGGCGCCGACGACGCGGCGGCGCGCCGTCTCACCATTCAAATCTTAAGCTCGGACCGTTTCGTCGTCTATCAATCCGAAGGACGCAAAAACCGGCTCGCGCGACGGCTTCAGACCGGATGGCAGCGGATCGGTTCGGTGTTCGCGGCAGGGTCCGGCGGACCGGAGTGCATCGTCACCGGCGGCGCCGGCACGATGGAAGTGACCCACAAAGGTAAGACGTACCACGTCTGCTGCACCGGCTGCCGCGACGCCTTCAATGACGATCCGGAAAAGTTCATTTCGGAGGCGAACGCCAAGCGGGCGAAGTGAACGACGACGTCGTCTTCTTC
>JBOFFD010001187.1:0-8399 GCA_051648425.1 Planctomycetia bacterium | reverse complement strand
CGACCGAGAACCGTCGTCGGCCTGCTCAAGCCCCGCCAGGATTTTGAGCAGCGTCGACTTCCCGGCCCCGTTCGGTCCGATCAGCCCGATCTTCTCGCCGGCTTTCAAGTTCAGTGACAAACCGACGAACAGCGGGCGCTGTCCGAAGCTCTTCGCGATGCCCTGCGTGCTGACCAAAAGCGTCATGCTCGATTCCATGCGACCCGAAAAATCCCGCCGCGCCGACCGGCGGCGTGGGTTTTATAGGAAGGAACCTCGAAGTACCGTCGGGAGGATCCTGTCTTGTGGACTATCTACGTCGACGCCGACGCCTGCCCGGTGAAAGCCGAGACCTATCGCGTCGCCGACCGCTACAAATTTCCCATCTTGGTGGTGTCCAAATTCCCGATCCACGTGCCGGCGGAAGATTTGATTTCGCTGGTCGTCAAACCGGGTTTCGGCGAGGTCGACGACTGGATCGCCGAAACCGCCGAGGCTGGCGACCTGGTGGTCTCGAATGACATTCCGCTCGCCGCCCGCTGCATCGAACGCGGGGCGCTGGTGGTCGACTCGAAAGGCCGACTGCTGACGGAACGCACCATCGGCGACGCCTTGGCCTCGCGCGACTTGATGACCGAATTACGCAACGCAGGGACCGTTTCCGGCGGACCGTCGGCCCTCACGAAACAGGATCGCTCGCGATTTCTGGCGACGCTGGACCAACTGATCAACTTCGTCAAACGTCGCCACCGCGCGAAGCCCACCGACCCGCCGGCGCCGCCCCCGGTTTCGGAGTAAATCCACGCGACTTCCTTTCCTTCGCTGATATACTCACGGGTCTATCGTTCGGGAGCGGGTGGCAAAAGTCAGGATCCGTTCGCAGCCCGACTTTTTCCACCCTCTGTCCGTACCCCGATGTAAATTCCGGGGGGAAGGTTGCGTAGAGTGTCTGATTCGATCACTACCGAACCGCAAAACGCCTTTGCGGCCCTCGGTCTCGATGCCCGCCTTGTCCACGCCTTGACGATGAATGGTTACCTTGAGCCGACGCCGATTCAACGAGAATCCATTCCGCCGTTGGTCGCCGGCCGCGACTTGATCGGCGTCGCCGCCACCGGCACCGGCAAAACGGCGGCGTTCGCGCTTCCGCTCGTTCAACGGGTGGCCGTCGAAAATCGCCGGAAGACGGCCGTCTTAATCCTGGTTCCGACGCGCGAACTGGCTTTGCAGGTCGCCGCGGCCGTCGCCAAGTACGGCGAGCCGTTGGGCGTCCGCGCCGTACCCGTCTATGGCGGGGCCGGTTTCTCCGACCAGATTCGGGCGCTGCGCGACGGCGTTGAAGTCGTTGTTGCGACGCCCGGCCGCGCTCTCGACCACATGCGTCGCGGCACCATGCCGATGGAAACGATCACGGCCGTCGTTCTCGACGAAGCCGACGAAATGCTCGACATGGGTTTCGCCGAGGAAATCGAAGCCCTGCTGTCGGCGATCCCCGCGGGACGCCAGACCGCCTTGTTCTCCGCCACGATGCCCCCGCGCATCGCCGGCATCGCCAACCGCCACCTGCGCGATCCGATTCGCGTTTCGGTCGCCAAGGCCGTCGCCGAACCGGGCGAGGCTCCAAAAGTTCGCCAGACCGCGTACATGGTCGAATGGCGCCATAAGACGGCCGCCCTCGGCCGCATTCTCGACTACGAAACGCCGTCGTCGGCGATCGTCTTCTGCCGCACCCGGCATGAAGCCGACAACGTCGCCGAATCCCTCAACGGCCGCGGCAACCGCCCCGAATCGCTGCACGGCGGCATGTCGCAGGACCAACGCGATCGTGTCATGCGCAAGTTCCGCGACGGCGCCGTCAACCTGCTGGTCGCCACCGACGTGGCGGCCCGCGGTCTCGACATCAGTCACCTGTCGCACGTCGTCAACTTCGGCGTGCCGCAGTCGGCGGAAATCTACGTCCACCGAATCGGCCGGGTCGGCCGGGCCGGCCGGGAAGGGGTGGCCCTCACCATCGCCGACCCGAAGGAACGGCGGCTGTTGGGACAGGTCGAAAGCCACGTCGGCCGCATCCGCCAGGGTCGGGTGCCGACCGCGGTCGAACTGCGGACGAAACGGGCCGAAGCGGCGGCCGAGCGTCTGCGCGAAGTCGCTGGTATGGATGACGTTAAGCGATTCCGCGATGCCGCCGAGCAGTTGGCCGGCGAAGTCAATCCGATCGACCTCATCGCCGCCGCCCTGGCGATGACCACCCGCGGCGGCGCCTCCGACGCCGACGACCACGACATCCCGACGCTTTCGGTCCGGGCCGACGCCAACGGCGGCCGCCGCGTGGTCGCCCGTCCGATGGAGCGCGACCGATCGTCAGGTAACGGTCGGCCGATGCAAAACGATCGGCCGCCCCGTCCCGATCTCAGCGAAGTCTTGCGTCGGCCGCAGCGCGACCTTTCGGAAATGTTGAGTCGCCCGTCGACCAATACCCCGGAAGACCGTCGCCCGCCCCACCACGAGGAAGGCGAGGGGCCTGGTCCGCGCGGCCCTCGGCCCGAACGGCTTCGTCAACGCGAGGGCGGTCCCGGCCCGCGTGCTTCGCGCACGCCCGACGGCATGGCGGTTGTTTTCGTCGGCGCCGGCCGAATCGGCGGCGTTCAGAAACGCGACCTCATCTCCGTCCTCGAAAGCGAAGCGGGATTGAGCGTCAAAGACTTGGGTTCCATCAACGTCGCCGACAAGTTCTCGCTCGTCGAAGTCCCCGACGAAGTCGCCGACTACGTCGTCGAAAGCTTGAACGGCGTCCGCATCAAGGGCCGCAAGGTTCCGGTGCGCCGCGATCGCGCCGCCGCGCCGACGGCCTGATTTCCCGATCTCTTTCCAAGAGCCGACCGCCCTCGGCTCTTTTCCTTTTCGCCCCGTCAAGCCTCGCATTTCCTGATAAGCTCCACTGATCTTTGTTGCTCCATTCTCCGCGTCGTAGTACGTGAAACTTCATTCCGCCGTTCGTCGCCTTTACTACGATACGACGGGGTGGACGATGCCGGGCCGTCGTTTGATTTTTCCAACGACCATATGAGGGACGCGATGGGCGAAGTCGAGACGTCGGGCGAGACCGCCGCCGGTTGGATTTCCGCGGACGTAAGAGCCGGGTTGGTGACGTTCTTGGTGGCGTTGCCGCTGTGCCTGGGAGTGGCGTTGGCCTCGAACGCTCCGCTGTTCTCCGGGCTGGTCGCGGGCATCGTCGGCGGCGTGGTCGTCGGTCTCTTAAGCGGATCGCACACCAGCGTCAGTGGGCCGGCCGCCGGCTTGACCGCCGTCGTCGCGGCGCAGATCGCGGCGCTCGGTTCGTTCGACGCCTTCCTGGCGGCGCTGGTCGTCGCCGGCGTCCTTCAGATGGTGTTGGGCGTCGTGAGGGCCGGCTTTCTCGCCGACTTCGTGCCGTCCAGCGTCATCAAGGGGCTGCTCGCCGCCATCGGCGTCATTTTGATCTTAAAACAGATTCCCCATGTCTTAGGACACGACGCCGACCCCGAAGGCGACATGGCGTTCGCCCAACCCGACCATCAGAACACTTTTTCGGAACTCTTCGCCGTCGCTTCCGACCTGCACCCGGGAGCCGCCGCCATCGGCCTGTTTTCGATCCTCCTGCTCGTCGTATGGGACCGCGTCAAACCGTTGAAGAAGTCGATCGTGCCCGCGCCGCTCGTCGTCGTGTTGGTCGGTTTAGCCGTCGCCTGGTGGTTCGAGCGGTTCGGCGTCAACTGGGCGATCGGCGCCAGTCATTCCGTCCAAGTTCCGGTCGCCGCGTCGCTGCACGAGTTCTTGGGTTTCCTGCGTTTTCCCGATTGGAAGCGCTTCGCGGATCCCGCCGTTTACTCGGCGGGCGTCACCCTCGCCATCGTCGCCTCGCTGGAAACCCTGCTCAACCTTCAGGCGGTGGATAAAATCGATCCGCGGCGGCGATCCTCGCCCCCCAGCCGCGAGCTGTTCGCCCAAGGCGTCGGCAACGTCTTATGCGGAATCGTCGGCGGCCTGCCGGTCACTTCCGTCATCGTCCGCAGTTCCGTCAACATCAACGCCGGCGTTCGCACCAAACTGTCCACGGTCGTCCACGGCGTCTTACTCGCCACGTCGGTAATGTTTCTGCCGACGCTGCTCAACAAGATTCCCTTGTCGTCGCTGGCGGCCATCCTGCTCGTCACCGGTTACAAACTGGCGAGTCCGAAACTGGTCACGACGATGTGGAAGGGGGGCGCCGTCCAGTTCATTCCGTTCGTCGTCACCGTCGTCGCCATCGTGTTGACCGACCTCCTCGTCGGAATTCTTATCGGCCTCGGCGTCAGCCTTGGTTTCATTCTTCGCAGCAACCAGCGCCGCCCTCTGAAGCGCATCGTCGAAAAGCACCTCGGCGGCGAAGTGCTGCGCATCGAACTCGCCAATCAGGTCAGTTTCCTCAACCGCGCGAAGATCGAATCCGTCCTGCGCGAACTGCCGCGCGGTTCGCATGTGTTGATCGACGGCCGCAGCACGGTGTACATCGACCCCGACGTCGCCGATCTCATCACTGAATTCAAGGACGTCATCGCGCCGGCGCACGGCGTGCAAGTCAGTTTGATCGGCTTCAACCATGCCAAGTTCGAAGATACGATCGAGTACGTCGACTACTCCAGCCGGGAACTGCAATCCAACATCACGCCCGCGCAGGTGCTCGACATTTTCAAGGAAGGGAATGAGCGCTTCCGCAGCGGTCACTCCTTGACGCGCACCTCGCACCGCCTCATCAGCGGGTCGGCGTCCGGCCAGTTTCCGCTCGCCGTCGTCTTAAGCTGCATCGATTCGCGGACGCCCGCCGAATTGATCTTCGACCTGGGCCTCGGCGACATTTTCAGCGTCCGCGTCGCCGGCAACGTCACCAGCCCCGCCGTCCTCGGCAGCATTGAATACGGCTGCGCCGTCGCGGGGGCGAAGTTGATCCTCGTCCTGGGTCACACGCAATGCGGCGCCATTCGCGCCACCGTTGATCTACTGTGCGCCGAAACCTTGCCCCCCGTCGTCGATGAATGCACTCATTTGGAAGGCTTCCTGTCGGAAGTCCGCGGCTCGATTGACGACGACCATCGACGCCGTCTGACTGATTTGGGCCGCGACGACCGCCTGAACCAACTCGACGACGTCGCGCGAACGAACGTCCTGTACAGCATTCGTCAGATCTTACATCGAAGCCCCGTCGTGCGGCATTTGGCGCGCGACGGAAAGATCGACGTCGTCGGCGGCATGTACGACGTGGCCACCGGCCGCATCGAATTCATCGACGTCGACGTCGAGAAAATGGCGGCGGTTTGACGACGTCGCGCCTCAGCGGCAGACGGCGATGAGCGCCGCGCCGCCGACCATGACGCCGGCGGCGGCCGACCGCCGAACGACGTCCGCCTCGTGAAAGACCCGCCATCCTAAGTAGACGGAGACCAGCGCGGAGATCTGAAAGAGTGCGAGCGTTGGGCCGACCTTGCCGCCGTCGAAGACCGCCAACGTGCAGAACTGCATGACGCCGGTCGTCGCCGTCAGGGCGAGGAACAGCGACGGACTCGCGCGGAAGGCGGCGGCGTCGCTGCGTTTATCCTTCGACGCCGCCCATGCGGCGCCGGAAATCACGGCGCCCATCCAGCACCAGGCGGCGTACGTCGTCCACGGCGACGACAGTTCGACGGCGTGTTTCAGAACGACCGCCTCCGTCGCGGAGGCCGCCACCGCCGCCAGTCGAAGTCGCACCCCACGATCGGCGAAGAATCGGCCCGCCTCACCTCCCGCCGAGCGGCCGCCCGTCAGTAGATGGCTGCCGACCACCACGAGCAACACGCCCGCCGCCTCACCCATGCCCGGGATTTCTCCAAGAAACAGGGCCGCCCCGACGAGGCCGACGATCGGCTTGTAGGCGTTCACCGGACCGAGGATTGAAAGATCCGTCCGTTTGAGCGCCGCCACGATCAAGACGTTGCCGGAAACCGCCAACAGCGCGCAGACGACCATCGCGCCGAAGAATTCAGAGCTCGCGGAAACCGAGGGCGCCGGCGCGAAGGGAAGGACGGCGATGGTGAGGAGACAATGGACCGCGAAAACCACGAACAGCGGCGACGCCCCACGGCCCGTCAGCCCCTTTTGCAGCACGTTCGAGAAAGGATTCGCCAAGATTCGGGCCGCGATGAAAAGGATCGTCATCGTGGAACGAAGTCTCGACGGCGTAAGATCGCGGAAGGATCGGCTGGTGGACTCTTTCCAACGGACGGGGAGGGATTCGAACCCCCGGACGGCTTTCGCCGTCGCCGGTTTTCAAGACCGGAGCAATCAACCGCTCTGCCACCCGTCCAAACAGATCGAGCGAACGCGAATCCGCCCAACCCAACACATCGTAGCCGTCGCCGAATCACCGGCAAGCGGCCGTCGCTTGAACGGATGGAGACAGGGCGCGACATCGAGGTTCGCCCATTCGCGCCGCCCCTACGCTTCGTCTTACTTCATCAAGTAGCCGAACTTGGCTTTGAATTCGTCGACGCTGAACTTGCCCGCGGCGGCGATCTTCTCGACCATGCCGGGCGTTTCCAAATCCCTCCGCTCGAGCCGCGTCATGAACGAACGGGCGAGTTTGTACTGGTCGCCGTCGACGTCGACCTTGCGCACCCTCGGCCGACCGGTCTTCGGGTCGCGCGCCTCGGCGAACGGCATCGGCCGCAAGGCGCCGTTTGCGTAGGTCATGATCGCTCCGCTGCCGTCCTTCATTAAAAACTCGACGGCGCCGGCGCCCAGCATTCGCGTGTATTCGCGGTCGAACGGAATCGGGTCGGCGCAGCGAAGTTCGTAGCCGATGTTCTTGGCGATGAACGTCATGCTTCGGCCGCGTTCCTTGAACCGGCGGCGCAGTTCCAGCTTGACGTGGTTGCCGAGTTCCAAGTCGTCCAGCTTGATGTGCCCGTGGTCGTCGCGGTCGATGTCGTCGTGCCCGAACACTTCCTCCAGGTGGGCCTCCTCCATGCTTTCCAAGAGACCCTCGGCCATCACCACGCAGCCGAACCCGTTGCCCAACGCCAGCGACTTCAGCACCGCGCCTTCGACGACGTCGCAGATTTCCGTGAAGGTGACCGATCGGCCGACGAACTCTTCGGGGATAAGCGTCAGCGGGGCGGCGCCGCCTTGACCGATGCCCAGCGCCAGGTGACCGGCCGACCGTCCCATCGCCACCGTCAGATACCACCGCGGCGCCGTTTGCGCGTCGGCAAGGAGGTTGCGGATCAACTCGGTGCCGGTGTGCCGAGCGGTTTCGTAGCCGAACGTCGGAGCGCCGGGAGGCAGCGGCAGGTCGTTGTCGATGGTTTTCGGGACGTGGACGACGCGGATGGCGTCGCCGGTGGCCGCCGCCACTTGGCTGGAGGAATAGGCGGTGTCGTCGCCGCCGATCGTCACCAGGCACTTCACGCCCAACTGCTGCAGCACCTTGACCACGTTGGCCATGTGCTCGGCTTTCTTGGCAGGGTTCGTCCGGCTGGTGTGGAGAATCGATCCGCCCTGATAGTGGATCTTGGCGACGTCCTGTATCGTCAGCGGGCGGTAGTGGTCGGCGCTCCCTTGGACGAGGTGGCGGAAGCCTTCGAGAAACCCGTAGACTTCCCATCCATGATTCCGCGCCGCGATCGTGGCGGCTGCGATGACTCCATTGATGCCGGGTGCGGGTCCGCCGCCGACGACGATGCCCAGAACCCCTTTGTCGGACGCCATGTCTCTTCTCTCCAACCCCTGTCGAACCGCGAACCACGAAACGGTACGTTTCGCCCGTAAGGTACTTTAATCCGCTGGCCACGGCAACCAAAGGCGGCAAGACGTGTATGCAGATGTTGAAGAATCGACGGGCGGCGGACTGCGCTTACACGCTTTCCGGCTGGCCGCGCCGCATCTGGAAAAATACACCGGACCCTTGCGAGCGGATCATCGACAGCCCCTCCAATTTCGAGAATGTTGCATGAACGACCCCCTTTTTTCGGTTTCGGGTAAGATCGTGGTTGTTTGCGGCGGCAGCCGAGGCATCGGCCGCGGTATCGCCGCGGGCTTCATCGACCGCGGTGCGACGTTGGTGGTGGCCGGCCGCGAGGCGGCGACGCTGGAAACGACAGCGCGCGAACTGACCGAGGCGGCCGTCGCCGCCGGCGTGAAGCACCCGGTCGTGGCGCCGCTCGTCTGCGACGTGGCGAAGAAGGCGGACGTTGAACGGTTGGCAGCGCAGGTTCTAGAGCGTTTCGGCCGCGTCGACGTGTTGCTGAACGTGGCCGGGGTGAACCGGCGCAAGCCGGCCGAGTCTTTCACGGAAGACGACTACGATTTCGTTTTGGACGTCAACCTGAAGGGGCCGTTCCTGGCGTCGCTGGCGTTCGGCCGATCGATGC
>JBOFFD010001186.1:0-6536 GCA_051648425.1 Planctomycetia bacterium | reverse complement strand
GTTCGACGGCGCGACCGGCTTTGAATTGTGGAAATCCGACGGCACCGCCGCCGGCACCGTACTGGTCAAGGATCTGCGGCCCGGCATCGGCTCCAGCTTCGCCGACGGCGGCCTCGTCCCGATCGCCAACATCGGTTCGGCCGTCTATTTCGTCGCCAGCGACCTCGTCGCGCCCGCGAACCTCTGGAAGACCGACGGCACCGCCGCCGGCACCGTCCCGGCCGTCGACGCCACGTCGTCCCTCCCGTTCGACTTCCTCACCGAAATGAACGGCTTCCTCTACTTCCAGGCGTTACAGGGCGGCACCGGGTTCGAGTTATGGAAATCGGACGGCACGAACGCCGGCACGGCCCTCGTCAAAGACATCCAGCCCGGCCCTGGTTACGGAGTCGCCGCCGGGCGGCTGGCGAACGTCGCCGGCGTGTTGTACTTCAGCGCGAACGACGGCTCGACCGGGGTCGAGTTGTGGAAGAGCGACGGCACCGCCGGCGGCACGGCGTTGGTGCGCGATCTGCGGCCCGGCGCGGCCTCGAGCTTTCCCGCTGGCAACGTGCTGCCGATCGCGGAATCGGGCGGCTTGATGTTCTTCAACGCCGACGACGGTTCGACCGGGGCCGAGCTGTGGCAATCCGACGGCACCGCGGCGGGAACCGTGCTGGTCGCCGACGTCAACCCCGGCGTCGCGGCGTCGAACCCCTCCTGGATGGTCAACGCCGGCGGTACGTTGTTCTTCGCGGCGTCCACCCAGGCCGGCGGCTTCGAGCTGCATCGAGCGTTCAACCGGGCCGCCCCGGCGCCCATCCCCACCCCGGCCAACAAGTCGCCCGTCTTCGCCACCAACTTCAAGGTGAACCTGCGGCCGATCATGACCACGCGCGGGCTGTCCGTGTCGGCCCTGCTGGGGACGAAGCGGACGCGCGGGGCCGGCGACCGCGCCACCACCGACGCCCCCGGTTCCCGCCGCGGCATCGCGCTGACGCAGCTACGCACCGCCGGCGGCCGCTTCGAGTATCGGCTGGGCGGGCGGGGGCCGTGGCGCCCGGTGAACCCGCTGCGCGTCGGCGGCACGTCCGCGCTCCTGCTGCGCGAGAACGACCGCGTCCGCTTCAAACCCGGCCCGGCGGCGGGTCGCCTGCAGTTGCAGTACCGCGCCTGGGACCAGACCAGCGGATCCGCCGGCAGGTTCGTCAACGCGGCGCGCGGCGGCGGGTCGTCGGCCTTCAGCACCGCCCGGAAGGCGGTCGCGCTGGCCTTCGCCGGCCGAAAGGCGTCGCGCTTGGCCGAAGCCGCCACCCTCTCGACGACCCCCTCGACGAAGTCGACGGAGAAGTCGGCCGCCCTGCTGCTCGACGCCCTGTTCGAGCGCGACGCGGTCGACGAGTAGCGGCGCCGCCGGTGGGCGCCAGGGTCATTCCGCCGCAGCTTCCTCGGTGTCGGCTCGCGGTTCACCGCTGCGCCGCCGGCGGCGACCAAACGGTCGCCGCGATGAAACTGGTCGGCTGGTCTTTGGTCGCCCAGTAGTAGACGACCACCACCGCGCCGTCCTCGCGTTGGAAAGCGCGGGGGTAGCCCAGGTCGGTCTCGCCGAGGTTGTCCGGGGCGTAGTCGTCGCGCAGGCTTACTTCGTCGCTCCACGTCGTGCCGTCGTCGCCGCTGAGGCGCGCGAACAGCTTTCCGCGGGTGCGGTCGCCGTAGGCGCACAGCAAGCGGCCGTCCGCGAGCACCACCAGCGCGGGCGGGTTGCCGTTCTTCGCGCCCGTTTGGCCGACGCGGCCGACCTTCGTCCAAACCTTGCCGCCATCGTTCGAGCGGTAGCCGTCGATCCAATTCACATCCGCCCCGGGGTTGCGGACGCGAACGGCCACGTACAGCCGGCCCGACCCCAGATCCACTCCGGCGGGCATCGCCGCGCGGTCGGGCGAGTCGACGGGGGCGACCCAGCCGAGGAACTCGACCTTCCGACCGCCTTCGACGAGGCGCCCGGCGAACACCCGATCGGACCATTGCTTCCCCGGCGTCTTCGCGGAGCCGAACACCAAGCAGTCCGACCCTTGCACGCGGTAGTCGGTGCGGGTGGTGAATTCCGTCCGCCCCGTCGGGTCGCCCGCAGGCACAAACGCCGGCAAGGCGAATGGGCCGGCCCAGCTTTTTCCACGATCGGTCGAGAAGCACAACACTCCAGGGCTTGGCGCCCCGCCGTGGTATCCCTCGGCGAAGAACTTCAGGGCCAGGTTCGGGTCGTCGAACGGAACGGCGTCGGCGAGCGGGGTCGGCGTGTCGCCGGGTTGGTAGTAGCCGTCGGCCTTCTCGATGCGCCACGTCTTACCGCCGTCGACGGTGCGCGCTAGGCGGTTGACCAACGGCGGCACGATGTTGTGACCCGCTTGCAGCCTGTACTTGCCGGTGACGAACCCGACGACCGCTTCTTGGCCGCCGTCCCACGTCCACAAACCACCGTTGGCCGGCCAAGCGGCGAACAGGTCGCGGTCGTGAAAGACGACGACGTGCTCTTGAGAAAAAGCTCGGCCGGACGCCAAAGCGAGCATAAGGACGCCGAACAGGCAACGGTTTCGCATGGTGTACTCGATCTTACATCGAACGACCCCGCCACCATCCCATCCGAGAGGGCGACGGACCGCCGGTGCGAAGCGTCTTACTCGACACGTCGCCGTCTTAGTAAATCGTGTTCGCTTCCGAGTTCACGCAACAAGCTCGGTACGGACCTTTCCCGAACCGCCGACAAGGTAGGGCCTGCCGAAGCGGTCGTGGATTTCGGCGCTTGGGTCGATCCCCACCAAGTGATACAGGGTCGCCACGACGTCCTTCGGCGAGAAGGGCGTGTCGGCCACGTCCCCGGCGATCCGGTCGGTGCGACCGACCACCCGCCCCGCCGCGAACCCCCCGCCGGCGAACAGGGCCGAGTACGCCCGCGACCAATGGTCGCGCCCGCCGCCGGCCACGTTCTGAATCCGCGGCGTGCGGCCGTGTTCGCTTAGGACGACGACGGCGGTGTCGTCCAGCATCCCCCGGTCGTTCAGGTCTTCCAGCAGCGAACAGAGGCCGGCGTCCAGCCCGGGGCCGAGTTCGCCCTTGAGCCGGGGAACTTGGTGGACGTGCGTGTCCCAGCCGGTGTTGAACAAGCCGTACTCGTCCCAGCAAACCGTGACGAACGTCCCCCCGGCTTCGAGGAGCCGACGCGCCGCGAGGCACGACTGACCGAACAGCGTCATGCCGTAACGATCCCGCACTTCGGGCGGCTCGCGCTGCACGTCAAGCGCCTCCCGAAGTTTGCCGGAAGTGAGAACCGAGAAGGCGAGTTCGCGGTGCCGGTCGAACGGCTGTTTCCCGGAGTCCAAGGAACGTTTCGCCGCGTCCAGTTGTTCCAGCAGCGTCGCCCGTTGGTTCAGTCGATCCAAGGTCATTTCTGGTTGAAGGGAAACCGTCTCGAAGCGATCGGTGGGCCGGATGCCGAGGTAGGGGTCGGCGACCATCGGCTTGGGCGCGTTGGGAGCGCCGGAATCCCGGAGGACTTCGCGCGTGCCTTTCGCGCGGAACTCCGACCAAACGGTGTCGAACGCAGGCCCAAGGAAGCCGCCGAACGGGCCGGATCGCGCCGGCCCGCGTTTCGACCCGAACGGGAACGGCAGCCCGAAGTTTCGAGGGACGGCCGGCGCTTCGACGGCTTTCTTGTCGGCAAGGTAGTCGACCACCGAACCAATGAACGGCCAATGCCGCGAATCGCGCGGGTTGCTCTCCATGGGGATGTCGGTGCTGGGCACCGCGCTGGTGGCGTACGCCATCCCGTGCACCGGATAGGAATGAGTCAGTGAACGGACGACGGTTGTTCGGTGAAGGAGTTTCGCGAGACGCGGCAGAACCTCTCCGATCCGCACTCCGGTCATCGACGTCGCGATCGAGCCTAGTTCGCCGCGAATTTCCGCGGGGGCGTCGGGCTTCGGGTCGAACGTGTCAAGCTGGCTCGGCGAACCCCACAGATACAACAGAACGCAGCGTTTGGCTTTGCCGAAGCCGGCGGCGGCGCCAGGGGACGATTTCGCGGTCGCCGATCCCGAAAGCGACAAACCGAGTGGAGCAACCGCGCCGACATGCAGAAAGTCTCGCCGGATTAGACCATCGCCAAAGGTCTTTGTCGATCCGAGGACTCGCGGCATGGTGAAACTCCATCCAGAAAGCACTGACGCGGAAGGCGGGCGGCGCGGACGGATCGTTGAATCACGTCGGACCAGGCGGTGTCGGATGAAACGAAAGCTGCGAGAAAGCCGCAGAGGCTATTGTAACAGCTCGCCGTCGTACCAGCAACGATTGTCATGGCTCGCAGCAATTTCGTCGCAGCGGGCGTGCGTCCTGGCGCTGGGTCGCGCCGCGATTGGTCGTGGAACGCTTCGAGTTTCGTTCTGAACGCGGACCCGGCCCGGCGGCGGGACCGGCCGTCGGTTGCTGCGGCGGCGTTGATGCCGTAGAACGGCGTCCGACCGGTTGGACGCCTTTTTCGGCCGGGCGCCCGTTTCGGCCGGACCGCGCCGCCGTCGGCAGACCTTCCCCTTCGGGTCGTTGCGTCTTGCGTTCGGTACGTCGGCGTCGAAGGATCTCGATGAATCGTGATGGATCGTGGGAATCGTGTGCGGGGGAGTGCCGTCGGTATGCAACGCGTCGTGGTCACGGGTCTTGGCGTCGTCAGTCCCATCGGCAACACCCGGGATGCCTTCTTTGCGAATCTGATCGCCGGCAAGTCGGGCGTCGCCCGGTTGCAGAATCTGGACCTCACCGACCTGCCGATCACCATCGGCGGCGAAGTGAAGGGGCTTGACCACGCCGCCGCCAACGTCAACGACAAAGTCAACGCCCGCAAGATGGACAAGGCCAGCATCTTCGCGGTGGTGGCGGCGGGCGAGGCGCTGCGCGACGCGAAGCTCGATCCGACGCCGCTGGGCGACCGCTGCGGCGCGGTCATCGGCTCCGGCCTCGCCGGCCTGATGATGCTCCAGGAACAGACCGAAAACCTGCTCAGCCGTGGTCCTCGCTCGGTCAGTCCGTTCACCATTCCGGTGATTATGCCGAACGCCCCCCCGGCGAACGTCAGCCTGGCGTACGGCATCCACGGGCCGTCGTACAACGTCGCCAGCGCCTGCTCGTCGTCGGGCCACGCGATGATCGACGCCTTTGAAATGATCCGCAACGACCGCGCCGACGTCATGGTCACCGGCGGCACCGAAGCCTGCATGACCCGCCTTTCCATCTCGGCGTTCGCCAACATGAAGGCGATGACGAAGAAGTTCAACGACGACCCCGAAAAAGCCAGCCGCCCGTTCGACGCCGACCGCGACGGCTTCGTCATCGCCGAGGGCGCCTGCATCGTCATCCTGGAAAGCGAGTCGCACGCCAAGGCCCGCGGCGCCCGCATCTACGCCAAGCTCGACGGCTACGGCATGACCATGGACGCCTACCACTTGGTGGCGCCCGATCCCTCGGCGGTGAACGCCATCGTCGCGGTGAAGAAGGCGCTGGCGATGGCCGGCTGGGATCCGGCGGCGATCGCCGGCGACACGTACGTCAACGCCCACGGCACCAGCACCAAGTTCAACGACCTGATGGAAACCGTGGCGCTGAAGTCGGTGTTCGGCGACCACGCCCGCAAGCTGCGCGTCAGCTCGACCAAGAGCATCACCGGCCACCTCATCGGCACCGCCTGCGCCCTGGAACTGGCCGCCTGCGTCTACGCCCTGAACCACGGCGTGCTGCCGCCGACCATCAACTACCAAACGCCCGACCCGGAATGCGACCTCGACTACATCCCGAACGAAGCCCGCAAGGCCGACGTCCGCTACGCGATCGACAACAGCTTCGGCTTCGGCGGCCACAACGTCAGCATCGTTCTAAGTCGCTGCGACGACTGACGGAAGCCTTGAAGGCGGAATCGTCGAAGAAAGAGCGATGGCGATCATCGACGGCAAAAAACTTCCGTCCGTGTCTTACTAAGGCGAAATACCCGGAATTCGGGTTTGGCTCGTCGAGTATCTCAAGACGACCGACCGTCTGAGGGGGATCGTCGAATCGGCCGTTCTCTGTCTTTCCGATGGTCGATCGATCGCTTTGTCGGAATGTGAGATCGAATACTTCTGAACCGCGGATTCACACGCGACTGCAGTGAAAGCAACGCGGCCGCGTCGGTTTCAAGACAAGTCTTGGACCGGCGCGGCCGCGGGTTTTTACGTCACTTCTTCAGCAGGCTTCGACCAGTTCGCGCCGGTGGAGGCGCACCTTCTGTGGCGCGGCCGGCTTGGTCGGCCGGTCGTAGGCGGTCGGTTCGTCGGTCGTGTAGCCGACCTCTTCGTCGGCGTCGAGCCGCGGGAAGATCGGTTCGTCGACCATCGCCGCTTCGGTCGTCGGAACGGCGCTCGAGCCGCTGGCCCGAACGCATTCCTCGAACCGCTTGCGGGCGACGTGCAGCCGCCGCTTGATCGTCCCCAAGGGGACGTCCAACTCGGCCGCGATGACGGCGAGCGGCTTCCCCTTCA
>JBOFFD010001185.1:0-9301 GCA_051648425.1 Planctomycetia bacterium | reverse complement strand
CGTCGGCCGGGATTTCGTACACGCCGTCGGAGGTCGGCACGTAGGCTTCAGGGCCGAGCGGCGTCCGCCAGCCGACCTTCAGCGGTTGCTTTTTGGTCGTCAACGTTTCGTCCCAGGCGGAGACGATCAGCGTCAATTGTTCGGCCAGGGAGTGGCTGCCGTGGCCGTAGACGTACGGCTTCATGGCGTGTGGATCGAGGGCGGCGGCCATCGCCTGCACGTCCTTGAAGAGCAGCTTGTATTCGTAGCTGACGTCGCCGTACCGGCGGTACATCTGCCGGACCGATTCGACGGCGGCGTTCTCGATTCCCGCCGCCCGTTCGACGAACGCGGCCACGGTGTCGGCCGTTTCCGGCAGCGCGTCGTCGAGCGTTGTTCGCACCACCACCACGCCGCCTTCCTCGCCCAGCGCGGCCACGCGCTCGGCGATCCGGCCGACGAGGTGCTCGAACTCGTGCGGCAGCGCTTTCAGATCGACGTCGATCCAGTTGGGGCCGAGGTTCGACAGATGCAGTCGCGTGCCCAGGAAGTAGGGCCGTTCGTTGCTGTAGATGAAGCCGCACGGCGAGGCCGCGACGCGGACGTCCCATTCGGCCAGCGCCGGGTAGGCTTGAGGAACGACGGCGGGCAGGCCGTAGACGGTGGGGACGTGGCCCCCAAGGAAGACGACGCCTTCATAGGCGGCGGCTTCATTCTTGCGGAAGGCGGCGGCCCCTTCCTTCCAACCGTGGTCGCCCACCTTGGCGATGGAATCGGCCGAGCCGATCACGCCTAAGTCGTGCATCCGCAACGTGGTGGCGGCTTCGGCGTGCCGTTTCGACGAAATCGAATCCGTCGCCTTCCGCGTCAAACGGAAGGTCGCCTCCCGTTGGGCGTCGGTGAACTTTCGCCCGATCGTCAGCAGGGCGTTCAGGCCGGCCGCCGCGCCTTCCTTCAAGTCGAACAGGAAAACCACTGAAACTTTGGCCGCCATGACGACTCCTACGAAGCGTACCGCCGCTGCGGGGACTGGTGAGCACGAAGCCGGCGGCGCACCCGCCGACCTACCGACGTTTCGATTGACGACGCCGTCGGCTTCGCGCCGCCGCCGGTTCACGGGGCGGAGCAAGTTCGACGACCATAAGGTTATGGTTCGCGGGAAAGGGTTCAACGGGCGTATTGGACAGGATGGGCGAAGTCGACGCCAATGAGTACGCGCTTTCAGTACCGGTTCAGGTGCGGGCTTCGTGCTCGCCCTCTCACGGCGTCGCTTTCCTGAGCGGCACGCAGCGAAGCGCTACGAACTCCCGGCGTCGTCGGCGCGAGTCCGGGCGGACATTGCGCCTGGATCGGCGTTCGGCTTCATCGCCGCGGGTGGGACGACGATCAGACGGATCGACCTGGCGCGGATGAGGAACCGCCTTCCCTCCGCGTCCTCCAATATGACCATCCCGCAAAGGTCGTTCGGCAGGTGGGCCTTGAAGACCGCGTCGGTCGTGAAGCCGACGAATCGGACTCGCTCGAACGTTTCCGCACCCGCCATATGGACGGTGGTCCAAACGTCCTTTTTAAGGACGCCGCGGAGGGCCAACGTATGCGTCCATTCCCCGCTCGTGTTGAATCGGTTCAGCACCGCGTAGAACAAAGACAAGGCCATAATGGCGAGTACGACGCACAGGATGGCGACGCCAAAGGTACTGATGGTTGTGAGCGCTTTTTCAATCATGCCGACACCTCGATCGTTCGCATTTTGTTCGGTCGCCAAACGACAAACATAGTACGCGAACGGGAGCCGCTCGTTTGCCGCCATCCCCGAAGCAGGATGATCGGGATGCCGACGTGCGCTTAGCGCCCACGCCAAGCGACCACCCGCGCCTGCCCGCGTGACTCGCGCGTCGAATCGCCTAGAACACTGTTCAGCTATTTTAGACGTCGGCGGCCTTGTTCGTCGTCGCGGTCTCGGCCGGCCCCGTGGAGGGTCGATCCTGTCGAGGGCCGACCCTCGATTCCTCTCCGCCGGGATCCCAACGCATGCATATCCGCCTCGGTTACGAATTCGTTCTGGAATGCGCCCAGCCCACGCCAATGATCTTGACGACCAACGTCCATTTCACGCGGGCGTCCAGTCTAGTGACGATCGACCACGTCGTCGTCACGCCGCCCGTGCCGGTGGCGCACTATCGCGACACCTTCGGCAACTGGTGCCTGCGGCTGCGCGTGCCGGCGGGACAAACGAAGATCTTCGCCGACGCCCTCATTCTGGACGACGGCACGGTCGACGAGTTCGAGCCGACCGCTGGTCAAATGCGCATCGAGGAACTGCCCGACGAGGCGCTGCCTTTCCTGTTGGCCAGTCGGTACTGCGAATCCGACCGCTTCCTGGATTTGGCGTGGCAGTTGTTCGGCAAGACGCCGCCCGGCTGGCCGCGGGTGCAGGCCGTCTGCGACTTCGTTCACCACCATATCGAGTTCGGCTACCATCACGCCCGGTCGACGCGCTCTGCGTTCGAGTCGTACCAAGAGAAGAAAGGCGTCTGCCGCGACTTCGCTCACTTGGCCGTCGCCTTCTGCCGGGCGCTCAACATCCCGGCCCGCTACTGCACCGGCTACCTCAGCGACATCGGCATTCCGCCGCCGCACGGCGTCATGGATTTCGCGGCCTGGTTCGAGGCGTACCTGGGCGGCCGTTGGTACACCTTCGACCCGCGGAACAACGAACGGCGGGCGGGCCGAATCTTGATCGCCCGCGGCCGCGACGCCGCCGACGTCTCCATCATCAACACTTTCGGCCCGCATACGCTGAAAGTCTTCCGCGTTTGGACCGACGAAGTGACCTATCCCACCTCGACCGCCGCCCCCCGCGCGCCGTCGACCGTCTGATCCGCCCGGCGCGGCCCGTCGAGCCACCTTCGGCGGCCGAGATGCTAGAGAGAAAAAAAGCTCTCATTTTCTTATTGCAGTATTGTCGGCCGTTGGTACTCTCCCGCCGCACCAAGGACGGACTGCACGCGGAGGGCGGCCGAGCCACGGCGCACACACAGCATGAACCCGGCACCACGAACCTCCGCCAGGGAAGGATTCTCATGTTCGGCTCGAAAACCCCACGGGGCGGCGTCGTTGCCCTACTTATGCTGGCCCTTTCGGCCGCACCGGCCGCCGCAAGCATTTACATCGAAACCTCCGACGCCGGCGACATGCCCGGAACCGCCGCGTCGACCGGTTCGTCCGGCCCGCTTTACAGCATCCTGGGGTCGATCGGCCCCCGCGGCGACGTCGACGCCTTCTGGATCAAAATCACCGATCCGTCGAACTTCTCGGCCTTCACGTCGAGCCTCGTCAACGGCTTCGATTCGCAGTTGTTCCTGTTCGACGCCTGCGGCCACGGGCTGCTCGCCAACGACAACCCGCCGACGCCGGCTTTGAGACTGCTCCTCGGCAACAAGGGGTCGATCCTGCGCGGTTCGGATTTGGGCGGTGCGTTGACGGCGGGCGTCTACCTGCTCGCCATCTCGGCGTCCGACGTCGATCCGATCAGCCTTCTCGGCGAGATCTTCGACGACGCCCCGAAGAACGACGTCCACACCGCCGACGGTCCCGGCGCCGACCACCCGATCACTGGTTGGAACGGCTCGAGCAATATCCGCTGCGACGAATACGTCATCGGCCTAACGGGAGCCCACCGGTCGGGTCCGGGCGACTGCGAACCGGTGCCCGAACCGGCCAGCCTGTCTGTCTGGGCGGCGGCCGCCTTGTTGGGAATGGGGACCGCCCGTCGCCGGAGGAACTGACTGCTTCCGCTCGCGCCGACTTCACATTGACGCCGCCGGACCGATCGTCCGGCCGGCCAGCCTCTCATCCCGCCTTTCTTCGCCCCGGCGCCGCGTCGACGTCGGAAGAGAACGCTCGTTTTCTCTACTTGCAGAGTCTTGGACCGTTGGTATCCTCCCGCCGCACCAAGGACGGACTGCACGCGGAGGGCGGCCTCGCCATGGCGCACGCACACCAAGGATTCTGCACCACGAACCTCCGCGACGGAAGGATTCTCATGCTCGGTATGTTGACCCCGAGGGGCGCCCTCGCGGCCCTGCTGCTGCTCGCCGTTTCGGCCGCCCCGGCCTCGGCCGCCATCTACATTGAATCGACCGACGCCGGCGACCTGCCCGGCACCGCCGCCGCGACGAACAACACCACCGGCCCGCTCTTCAGCATCCTCGGCTCGATCGGCGCCGGGAACGACGTCGACGCCTATTGGATCGAAATCTCCAATCCGTCGCTCTTTTCGGCCTCCACTTCGAGCCTCGTCAACGGCTTCAACTCGCAGTTGTTCCTGTTCGACGCCCTCGGCAACGGGCTGCTCGCCAACGACAACCCGCCGACCGCGGCCTTGCGGCTTCTTCTCGGCAACCGCGGCTCGATCCTGCGCGGTTCCGATCTCGGCGGTTCGCTGACGGCGGGCATTTACCTGCTGGCCATTTCGGCGTCCGACGTCGATCCGATCAGCGCCTTGGGCGAGATTTTCGATGACCTGCCGCTGCGAGACGTCCACACCGCCGACGGCCCCGGAGCTAGCGGTCCGATTACCGGCTGGAACGGCTCGGACAGCGTTACCAACGCGGGTTACGCCATCGTCCTGACGGGCGCCCGCCACTCGGCCGGGCCGGACGCCGAACCGGTGCCCGAACCGGCCAGCCTCATGGTCTGGGGCGCGGCCGCCTTGTTCGGCGGCGCCGCCGTCCGCCGCCGCAAGATCGTCCCCTCCGCGTAATCTTCTTCGCCGCCGGCCGCCGGACCATTGTCCGGCCGGTCGGTCCGGCGCTGCCGATTCTGCACGGTTCTTCAAAGCTTCCAAACGTCGTCGCTACTGGTCGAAACCGGCTGGTAAGCTAAACTGACACGTGCGGCGAGGCGGCGGAGAACGGCGCGGCATTCGAGCCGGCGCGACTCGCCCACGTTTCCGAAAAGACGATCGCTTCGTCCACGGCTTCTCTCCAGAACGCCGCGGCCGCGGCGCTGGAGCATTCGATGAGCGCTTTGAAGGCCGTGGACCCGGAGGTTTGGAAGGCGATCGCCGACGAGCAGCAACGGCAGCACGACGGTTTGGAAATGATCGCCTCCGAAAACTACACCAGCCCCGCTGTCTTGGAATGTCAGGGTTCCGTCCTGACCAACAAGTATGCGGAAGGGTATCCCGGCAAACGGTACTACGGCGGCTGTGAACACGTCGACGTTGTGGAAGCGCTCGCCATCGAGCGAGCCAAGGCGTTGTTCGGCTGCGAGGCCGCCAACGTCCAGCCGCATTCCGGCGCCTCGGCCAACATGGGCGTCTTCTTCGCCGCCCTGCAACCCGGCGACACCATGCTGACCATGGACCTCGTCCAAGGCGGCCACCTGACCCACGGCAGCCCAGTCAATTTTTCCGGCCGACTATATAAGATCGTTCATTACGGAACCGAGCGCGACACCGGCCGCATCGACTACGATCAAGTCGCCAAACTCGCGCGGGAACACCGCCCCAAACTGCTCTTGGCCGGCGCCAGCGCCTACCCGCGCACCATCGATTACGACCGATTGGGCGAAATCGCCCGTGAAGTCGACGCCGTCTTTCTCGTCGACATGGCCCACATCGCCGGCCTGATCGCCGGCGGCGCCCACCCAAGCCCCGTCCCGCACGCCGACTTCGTCAGTTCGACGTCGCACAAGACGCTTCGCGGGCCTCGGTCGGGCTTCGTCCTCTGCCGCGAAAGCCGTCTCAAGGAACTGAACTCGGCCGTCTTCCCCGGCATGCAGGGCGGTCCGCTCATGCACGTCATCGCGGCGAAGGCCGTCTGCTTCGGCGAAGCCGCCGCCCCCGCGTTTAAGAAGTACGCCCACCAAGTGGTCGCCAACGCGCAGACCCTCGCCTACGAACTCATGGACGCCGGCCTGCGGCTCGTTTCCGGCGGCACCGACAACCACCTCATTCTGGTCGACGTCACCGTCAAGGCCGGTCTGACGGGTAAGATCGCCGAGAAGGCGCTGGAGAAGGCCGGCGTCACCGCGAATAAGAACATGATTCCTTACGACGCCCGCAAACCGCACGATCCGTCGGGCGTCCGCCTGGGCACGCCGGCCCTCACCACCCGCGGAATGAAGGAAGTCGAAATGAAGCAGGTGGCCGGCTGGATCATCGCCGCCCTCGACGCCGCTGAAGACGACGCCAAACTGACCGCGATCCGCGACGAAATCCAGGAATTCGCCGCGGCGTACCCTGTCCCCGGCATCGACCGCTCGCTGGTCGCCGCCGGCGTCTGATACCTCGATTCACACCGAGCCGGACGATGCCGATCCGTCGTCCGCCTCTTGTATCCACCGCGAAGGAACGGACCCGTGGAAACGATCCGCTCCGCCGCCTTTCTGAACGACGATCCGTCGAAACTTTCCCTTTCCGACTACCTGCAACGGATCTTAACCGCCCGCGTGTACGACGTCGCCGTCGAAACGCCCTTGCAGGCCGCCGCTAAACTCTCCAAGCGTCTGAATTGCCGCGTCTGGCTCAAGCGCGAAGACGACCAGCCGGTCTTCAGTTTCAAACTGCGCGGCGCCTATAACAAGATGTCGCGTCTGACCCCCGATGAACGCCGTCGCGGCGTCGTCTGCGCCTCGGCCGGCAACCACGCGCAAGGAGTCGCCCTCGGCGCCAAGCGCCTTCGCTGCAGGGCGGTGGTCGTCATGCCGGTGACCACGCCCAAACTGAAGATCGACGCCGTTCGTTCCTACGACGCCGAAATCGTCCTCCACGGCGACAGTTACTCCGACGCCTTCAACCGCGCCGTCGAACTGAAAGACAAGAATGACTTGGTTTTCGTCCACCCGTTCGACGACCCCGACGTCATCGCCGGCCAGGGCACCATCGGCATGGAAATCCTCCGGCAGCATCAAGATCCGATCGAAGCGGTGTTCGTCGCGGTCGGGGGCGGCGGTCTGATTTCCGGCGTGGCGGCCTACATTAAAGCCGTAAGACCCGAAATCAAAGTGATCGGCGCCCAGATGGTGGACTCGGCCGCCATGCTTCGCTCCATCGCCGCCGGCCGGCGCGTGCGTCTCGACGACGTCGGCCTGTTTTCCGACGGCACCGCCGTCAAAGAGGTCGGCGAAGAAACCTTCCGTTTGGCCCGCGCCTTGGTGGACGAGTTCGTCGTCGTCGACGTCGACGCCGTCTGCGCCGCCATCAAGGACGTCTTCGAGGACACCCGAAGCATCTTAGAGCCGGCCGGCGCGCTGAGCGTCGCCGCGATGAAACAATACGCGGCCGAGCGCGGTCTGAAAGAGTGCGACTTGGTCGCCGTGGCGTGCGGCGCGAACATGAATTTCGACCGTCTAAGATTCGTCGCCGAGCGCGCTGAAACCGGCGAAGACCGCGAAGCCCTCTACGCCGTCACCATCCCCGAAACCCCCGGCAGCTTCCGGCGGTTGTGCGACGTCGTGGGCGCCCGCGGCATCACCGAGTTCAACTACCGCATCGCCGAGGACGACCAGGCCCACGTCTTCGTCGGTCTGGCCACCAGCGACCGGGCGGATGGCGCCGCCCTCGCCGGCCGCTTCGCCGCCCACGGCTTCGCCGCCGTCGACCTCACCCGCGACGAACTGTCGAAAAGCCACGTCCGCCACATGGTCGGCGGCCGCAGCTCCATGGCCCGCGGCGAACGCCTCTATCGTTTTCAGTTTCCCGAACGCCCCGGCGCCTTGAACCGTTTTCTTTCCTCCATGCCTGTCGATTGGAACGTCAGCCTGTTCCACTACCGCAACCAAGGCGCCGACGACGGCCGCATCTTGATCGGCATCCAACGACCCGACGCCCACGGCGCCGCCTTCGACGAATTCGTCGCCCGCGTCGGCTATCCCTGCGTCGACGAATCCGACAACCCCGCCTATCATTTGTTTCTAAGATGACCACGCCCCCGGATCGGCGTCGGCTTGAGCGCGATAGACAGGATGCCACGCGATGAAAATGCGGCTGCACGTGGAAATGTTGAATCAGCCCGACGATTTCACTTGCGGCCCCACGTGCCTTGACGCCATCTATCGGTATTACGGCGACGAACTTCCGCTCATGCAGGTCGTCGCCGAGGTTCCCCAACTGGAGACCGGCGGCACGCTGGCCGTCTTTTTGGCCTGTCACGCCCTCCGCCGCGGCTACCGCGCGGTCATCTACACCTATAACCTGCAGGTGTTCGACCCGACGTGGTTCGACGACCAAGATTCGCCCGGCTTCAACGAACGCCTGGCCGATCGACTAAGGGCGCAGCGTTCGGCCAAAACCAGCAAACGGCTGGCGGTCGCCACCGAAGGCTACCTTGAATTCCTGTCGCGCGGCGGCGTCGTGCGCTTTCAAGATTTGAGCGTCGACCTACTCAGGAAATACCTTCGTCGCGAAACCCCTATACTGACGGGACTCAGCGCGACGTACCTCTACCACATGGCGCGGGAGTTCGGACCTTTGTGTACTCCGGACGACGTGCGCGGCGAACCGGCCGGCCATTTCGTCGTCCTGTGCGGCGTCGACGAAGTCGGCGGCTCGGTCGCCGTCGCCGATCCTTACCCGGACCGACCGGCGGTTTCGTCGAACTATTACTCCGTCGGCCTGGAACGCGCGATGGGCGCCATCCTACTCGGCATCATGACGCACGACGCGAATCTCTTAGTGATCGAACCGGTCGCCGCCGCCGTGTCTTAGTCGAGTGTTTTTCGTCCGCCCTCGAACGCCTGGAAGGAACCGGCCGCATGGCGATTCTCTTGGTCGTCAACAATAAGAAGGAATGGCCGTTCGACATCGCCGGCGTCGAAGTCGTCGAAGCGAAGGCGTATCTCACCAAACCGGAATACGGCCAACTTCGCAATGCGAAGCTATTCAACTTGTGCCGATCTTACAAATACCAAACGACCGGCTACTACGTGACGCTGCTCGCCGCCGCCCGCAGCCACCGCCCGCTGCCCGGCCTCGCCACCATTCAAGACATGCGTTCCCAAACCATCGTCCGCTTCGTTTCCGAAGACCTCGACAAACTGATTCAACAAGGTCTTTCCCACATTCACACCGACGCCTTCACGCTGTCGATCTATTTCGGCCGCAACATGGCCGCCCACTACGACCGCCTGGCGCTCAACCTCTTTAACTTGTTCGAGGCGCCCCTGTGCCGCGCTCAATTCGCCCGCGCCGATCATGCGCACAAATGGGAGCTGCGCAGCGTCGGTCCGATTCCCGTCAGCGACATCCCCGACCATCACCGCGACTTCGTCTTACAGTCGGCGGCGAAATACTTCGCCGGCAAGCGCGGCGCCGTCC
>JBOFFD010001184.1:0-7362 GCA_051648425.1 Planctomycetia bacterium | reverse complement strand
CGTCCTTCAACGACGACCATCCCGGCGAAGACCGGACGCGGGGCGGCGGACCACCCCGGCTAAAAGGAAACGCACCCGGCAGAGCGACGGTCCGGCAAGGTCGGCGTTCCAATCCGCGACGTTCGTCGTATCAAGACGCCGCCGGTGTCGTCGACGGACTTCGTTTCGCCGCGGGTTTCGACCCCGCGACGCCTAAAATACCAGCAGTGGCGGCGCCGTCGTCGACCCTGCCGTCTATGGAAGTGGAAAGGACCGAGAAAGCCTCATGGGTGGAACCAACCCGTACATCAAGCCGGCCGAGTTCGAGAAGGCGACGAAGAAATTCCAGGTGACGTTCCTGCCGTCGGGCGTCGTGCTGCAAGTCGACCCCGCCGACCTGCCGTTCGGTCGCACCGGCCTGCCCGGCAGCCTGCTGGACCTGGCGCTGCACGCCGGTGAAACGGTCGACCACGCCTGCGGCGGCGTCTGCGCCTGCTCGACCTGCCATGTCATCGTCCGCCAGGGCATCGCGTCGTGCAACGCCGCCACCGAAGACGAAGAAGACATGCTCGACGAAGCCCGCGGCGTGGTCGTCGAAAGTCGGCTGGCGTGCCAGTGCGTGCCCAACGGCTCGATGGACGTCGTCGTCGAAATCCCGGATTGGAACCGCAACCTCGTGAAAGAGCACGATTGACGATGCCCCCCCGCGTATTGGTTCTTCGGTCGCCCGGCGCCAACTGCGACGGCGAAACCGCGTTCGCCTTCGAGACCGCCGGCGCGCAAGTTGAAAAGCTGCACGTCAACAGGCTCGTGGAAACGCCGGCGCTGTTGGACGAATTTGAAGTCTTCTGCGTGCCCGGCGGTTTCAGTTACGGCGACGACGTGGCCGCCGGCCGCATCTTGGCCAGCCGGCTGGTCGACCGCCTGGGCGACGCCCTGCGCGCCTTCCGCGACCAGGGCAAGCTCATCCTCGGCGTCTGCAACGGCTTCCAGGTGCTGCTGCGCACCGACCTGGTGGTCGAACCCGACGCCGCCGGCATCCCGCGCGCCTCGTTGGCGGCGAACGTCAACGGCCGGTTCGAGGCCCGCTGGGTGCATGTGAAAACCACCGCCGGCCGGACGCCGTTCCTGACGGACGACGCGGTCGTGGAACTGCCGGTGGCGCACGGCGAAGGGAACTTCGTCGTCCGCGACGAGGGCGTCTGGAACGACCTCGAGTCGGCCGGCCGGGTCGTCGCCCGCTACTGCACGCCCGACGGCGGCCCCTGTTCTGGCCACCCGGCCAACCCCAACGGTTCGCTCGGCGACGCCGCCGGCCTCTGCGACGCCACCGGCCGAGTCTTCGCCCTGATGCCCCACCCCGAACGGCACGTCAGCCCCTACCAACACCCCCGCTGGACCCGCCGCCGAACCCAACCCACCGAAGGCGACGGCCTGCGAATCTTCCGCAACGCCGTTGCGTATTTCCGGTAGGCCGAACGCCACACCTGTTTCGTCGGCGCATCCGAAAGAGGCTTTGCCGTTTAGGCTCGCAACGAGTATTCTCCTGGTGTGGAACGAGCACTCCGACGACGTCTGCAAACGGCCGGCCTCGACCACGATGCGATCAACGTCATCGTGAAGGCCGGGAAACGCTCGGATGTGCCGGCGGCCCTTAGCGAACAGTGGGCTGCTCGGTGGGCTGGCCAGACGCTGCAAGACTTGGCGATGCTGTCGCCTGCAGATCGACAGCATGCCTTGGTCCGCCACGTTGATGAATTTCTCCAAGACCCTGTGAACCGGCTTGTCCGGGCGAACCACGCGGCGTCTCAGACGCACGACGCCGACTTGCGAGCCTCCGGTGAACTTGCGGTTGATCTCCAAGATCTGCTCACGGCGTTTGGTCGGGACGTTAATAGGCCCGCGACAAGCCCCTTCACGGGAAAGGTCAAGTACTCGCCTTTGACGGATTTGGACGTGGCGACCACGAAAGCGATCATTGAAGTCACCACCCAGCACGATGCGTCGGGAAAAGTCGCCCAACTCGCCCTGTTGCTCGGTGCCGAGGCCAATCCTGCCGGGCTGCCGGTGTTCCACCTGCTGCCGAACGTCAACCCGTTTTCCGGCTCCGCCCAAGCGTTGCGGGCGGCTGGTTCCGCAGGGGTGTACAATGATCGAGCGGCACTCGTGGCGGCAATTCGCGCCCTGCCTTGAAGTACGTCCCCGGACGAAGGCATACTCGGAGGCAACCGTGAGAACCGAGACAGTGTTTACTCAACGAGAAGTGTCGGAGGAGGAGTTGGCGGCCGTGCTCGAACGGCTATTCGACGCGGGCTGGTTTCCTGAGTACCATCGGTGCAGCATCGCGACGGAAGACGCGACGGTGTATGTCGATTTCGACGCCGCGTATCTCGAGCGGATGAAGCCTGACGAACAGCGAACGCTTGCAGCCCAACTCGGTTTCGTCCCGAAGGCCGCCTTTCACGTCAGTTCCAGTACTTACCACAGCGGATCGCCCGGCCTGGCTGAAGAGGTTCTTCACACCCTTGGCCGGCAGTTCGGCGGCCGAGTGGCGGCGGCCGCGTAGTCACTGTGGGCAAAGCCCTTCCGAACCAGACGGCGTGTCGTCGACGATCCGCGACCGGCGATCGTCGGCCTTCGGCCTTGAAGCCCCGAGCCGACTTCGCTGCTTGCCGCCAGTACCGGGGCGGTGTACGATCCGGTCGGAGGTGCTTCGTGGACACGCCGCAGATTACATCCGATCCGTCCGTGATGATGGGCAAGCCGGTCGTCGCCGGCACTCGAATCACCGTCGAACTCATCCTTCGCAAGCTTGGGGCCGGTGAAGGCATCGACCAACTCCTCGACTCCCACCCCCGACTCACCCGGGAGGGCGTGCTGGCCGCTCTCCGGTTCGCGGCCGGGGCGCTCGGGGCCGAAGTCGTTCGGCCGGTGGCGAAGCAGTCGGCATGAACCTGGTCGCCGACGAGAACATCGACCGGGGAATCGTCGAGCGTTTGCGGCGCGACGGCCACACCGTGGTCTGGATCGCGGAGGCGTCGCCGAGCGCGTCCGACGAAGACGTGCTGCGTCGGGCGGCCGACGGCGGGGCCATGCTGGTCACCGAGGACAAGGACTTCGGGGAACTGGTGTACCGCCGCGGACTGTCGCATGCGGGAGTCTTGCTGATTCGGTTGGAAGGGCTGGACAACGCGGCGAAAGCCGAGACCGTTTCCCAGGCGGTGCGGGAGGTCGCGGCCGAGCTGCCGGGCGCGTTCGCGGTGGTGGCGGCCGACTCGGTTCGCTTGCGACGCCCAAGCGGCGGATGAGCCGACCGAACCAGTCGCTGCGCCTTGCGCGTCTTCCGCGACGGCGTTGTGAACGTCCCGCATGCCGACCGATTCAGCGCGACGGGTCGGCTCCGTTCGACAACCAATCGGCGGCGGCAAGGCCGGACAGCACTGCCGCTTCCACGCGTGGGCCGCCGAAGCCGTCGCCGGCCAACACTAGGCCGCCGCACGCTAGCGCTAGGCAGGGTTCGGGGCGCCAGGCGGTCGCTAGGCTGAACTTCCAGCGGTGGACTTCCAGGTGCCGAATCGCGGCGGCCAGCAGCGGGCGGGCCGCTTCGGACAGCAGGCCGGCCACCACGGCCGGCGGGTCGTCCCAGTGGCGGCGGGTGAAATCGGGGGCGGCGTGAATCGTCACGGCAGACCCGGCGGCGCGCGATACGCCCTTCATCGTGTTGTCGGCGAGCCAGCGGATCGGTCCGTCGCCGACGTGCAGCCCGCCCGGTTCGGGCAGGCCGCTGGCGCCGGCCAACACCGCCAGCCCGGCCCAGCAGGGGTCGTACGCGATTCCTTCCAACACGGACCGTTCGTCGGGTGTCAAGGGTGCGTCACCGGCGGCGAGCAGTTCCAGCGACTGCGGCGCGGGGGGTGTCAATACGATGGCGTCGGCCGACAGCGTCTCGCCGCCTTCGATGGCCGCCGACCAACCCGTCGGCTCGCGTTTCAGCGATGTGACGCGCACGCCGGTGCGGACTTCCAGCCCCTGGGCCAAATGCTTGGCGACCGCGCGCATCCCGCCGACGGCCGCGTACCGCGCCTCGGCCGCCCCGGCGGTCGCCCCGAAGCCGTCGGCCCAAACGCGGACGACGCCGGCCGACTGCCACTCGCGCGTCATCGCCAGGAAGCGCGGGTCGCGGGCGGTGAAGTATTGGGCGCCGTAGTCGAAGACGGCCGGCGGATCGAGCGGAACGCCGTCGACCGCTTCGACGCGCCGGGTGGCCAGTCGACCGCCCGCCCCCCGCCCCTTGTCGACCACCAGCACCGTCCAACCGGTCGCTTGCAGCGCCCGCGCCGCCGTCAACCCGGCCGCCCCGCCGCCGATCACCAACGCCTTCGGCATCGCTTCCCCCCGCTGGTCGCCCCTCATCGTCGGAGGCTGTTTCGACTCGCGGAGAGTGTAGTCGGCCGCTCGCCCTCGCATCTTCGGCCGACCGTTTGTTCGCCATCCGTTCTTCGCCGGGAATTCACCTCTTCTTCACGATGAACCGGAAGGCCGACCGAATCGTCTTTAGATTCGTCGCGGAGGGAAAAAAGTCGTCGAAAACCGTCGGTCGATCGGCGGCCTGACGAAGAACCCGCGAATAGGATGTCTTCCGTCGTTGAGTTGCAGAACCAGTTCGGACCCCCGCGAAAGGACGACCGCCCATGCCCACTATGCACAACGGCGTCGGCACTTGGTATCACGGCAAGCGGCGCATCCACACCATGCCCGGCGCCTGTGAACACTGCGGCGCCCACGCCAATCTGAAATCGTACGACACCACCCTCTTCTTCACCTTCTTCTATCTCCCGTTGATTCCTCTGCAAAACAAACGGGTGCTGAAGGAGTGCTCGAACTGTCGGCAGCATCGCGTCTTGCCGTTGAAGCAATGGGAAGCCTCGAAGACTTCGGACAAGGCCGAACTGCTGGCGAAAATTCAATCCAACCCGAACGACCGCGACGTCGTGATGCACGCGATCCATTTGGCGGTCGTGTATCAAGACGAACCGTTGCTCGACCTGGCGGCGGGAGCCTTGGCGGCGAACCACGTCGGCGACGCCGAGATTCAAGACCTGCTGGGCAACGCCTTCGGCTTTTTCGCGCGGTGGTCGTCGGCCGAGCAGGCGTACATCGCGGCGCTGGCGGCGAAAGACGACAAGGAACTGCGCGAACGGCTCGCGTACGCGATTCTGAAACAAGACCGGCCCGACGACGCGCGCGACCTGCTGCGGCACATCATCGAAGATAAGAAAACCGACGAAGTCGCGATGCTGTACGTGCTCGCCGAAGTGTATCAGTCGCAGGGGCGTCACCAAGAGGCCCTGGAAGTGATGGACGAGCGCGACGCCGCGTTCCCGGAACTGGCGTCGGAGCATGAGTATTGCAACCAGCGGCGGAAGTCGGAACAGCATCTGGAAAAAGGTAAGAAGATCAAGTCGGCGTTTCTTACCGACCGCAAAGCCGGTTACGAGGAAGGAAACTGGACGGCCCGCGTGCCGCACCTGGTGCCGATCGTGCTGCTCGTCGGTCTGACGAGCCTTTACCTCGGATCGGCGGCGTGGATCGGCGCGGCGCGGACGGTTTATTTCGTTAACGGGACGACCCGGCCTTACTCCGTGGTCGTGCAAGGGGCCGAGCGGTCGCTGCCGCCGAACGCGGCGACGCCGATTCCGATCACCGAGGGCGAGTTCGACGTGGCGTTCCGCGACGCCCGGCCCGGCCTCGACCCGATCCCGCTTAAGATCGAAACGCCGTTCTGGACCCGGCCGTTCGTCGGTCGCACCTTCGTCGTCAATCCGGATCTGTCGGCCGTCGTGTTGGAGGAGGAAGTCTTCTACGCCGCCGTCAATCCGCCGGAAGGCGGTCCGCCGGTCGTCCACGTCGGCGAAGCCTTCTACGACCTGCCGCGCGTCGACTACCGGTTTGAAGAGTTTCCTCGGGAATTGAAAGTGAAAGGGGGCCGCGAAATGCGCAAGACGCGCGTCGCCCTGGCGACCGGTCTGACTCCGGAGGTGCGCGTCCAACTTGCTCAAGACTTGGAAAAGCCGAAGCAGATCGAGTGGTGCAAACGACGCCTCGCGTTCGAGCCGGGCGAGGTGCTGGCCTTACTGTTTCTGGCCGGTCTGACGACGCCCGAAGAGACGATCGCGTACGTCGAAACCCGATTGGAGGAAACGCCGATCTTAGTCGAGTGGCATCGGCTGTATCAATCGATGATGGAGCGGCAGCGGCCGGACGTCGACCTCAAGCCGCGCTACGTGAAACTGGCGGCGGATACGAAGGACGCGCCGGACGCGCTGTACTTGCTCGCGCGGATCGCGCCGACGCCCGCGGAAGCCGACGAGTTGATGAAACGAGCGGCCGCCGGCGAGTCGCCGTCGGGCTACGCGCACTACGGTCTGGGGGTGCGGGCGTTGGGCGAGGGGCGGTTCGCCGACGCCCGAACCCATTTAGAGAAGGCGTTGCAGATCCTGGCGGATAAGATCCTCGCGGAGAAAATGTACAGGGACGTCCTGATGGCCGGCGGCGCCTACGACCGGCTGCTGGAGGTTCTGAAGATCGACGAGGGAACGCCCGGACGCGGCATGGACAGCAAACTGGCGCAATTTCGGGTGTACGCCGTTCGGGGCGACAAGGCCGCCGCGGAGGAAGTCGCCGCCGAGCTTTTGGCGAACGCGCCTGAACCGCTGCGCGCGACGTTTACGAACACACTGGAGGCTCACAAGCGCTGCTGCGAGAACGACGTCGACGGCTATCTGAAAGTCATGAACGAAACCGACGCGGAGGAATCGACCCGCTTCGCCAATGAGTTCCTCCGGGGGAACTTCAAACTGGCCGGCGGCTTAGTCGACGAAAAAGACTCGAACGCCGACGCCTGCCACGGGCTGCTGTACCTTCAGGCGGCCGCCGCCGGCGACAAGGATTCGGCCGACGTCTACTGGATCGCCCTGCTGGCCGATCTCGCCATGGGGGGCGGCGAAGAGCGGTTGTTCGGCGACGTGCTGGCCGGCCGGAAGCCGATGGCGGAGTACCCGTTGACGAAGCTTATCGTGGGCGCGGATTCCAAGCGCGTCTTACTCCTGGTCGCGGCGGAGCGCTTCCCGGCGCAGGCCGACGAATTCAGATCGCTCGCCAAGAAACTGAACTACCAATACGACTCGACGTCGCTCTGCGTGAACCGGTTTCTTAAACCGCGCTGACGCGCCCGGCCGCACTACTCCTTGTTATTGATCTTCAGTTAGTTGCGTGCGCAGGGTCGTTTTTTGAGTCATCGCGCCGATTGAAAAATTGGCTGCAAGAGGAAAGTCTACGACCCTGTGCAGCGCATCCAACAATCTGAAGATCTATAGCCGCCGC
>JBOFFD010001183.1:0-17829 GCA_051648425.1 Planctomycetia bacterium | reverse complement strand
CGCGGCCAGAACTTGTCGCTGCCGCAACTGATCGACTTGGCCGCCGACGCCGGCTACGACGGCATCGAACCGTGGATCGGCGAGATCGACAAGCATGTCGCCGACGGCGGCGCGCTGGCCGACGCGGCCAAGCGAATGAGCGACCGCGGCCTGAAGATGGAGAGCGCGATCGGCTTCGCGGAGTGGATCGTCGACGACGACGCCAAACGGGCCAAAGGGCTGGACGAAGCCAAACGCTGCATGGATTTGGTCGCCAAGCTCGGCGGTCGTCGGCTGGCGGCGCCCCCGGCCGGCGCCACTCAACAGGCCGACCTGGACCTGCTGCGCGCCGCCGAGCGCTACGCCGCCCTCTGCGAAGTCGGCGAGAAGCACGACGTCGTTCCGATGGTGGAAGTCTGGGGCTTCTCGAAGACGCTGAACCGGCTTGGCCAAGCCGCGCTGGTGGCCTTGGAAAGCGGCCATCCGCTGGCCTGCATCCTGGCCGACGCCTACCACCTGTACAAGGGCGGTTCCGACGCCGCCTACTGGCCGCTCTTAGCCGGCGGTAAGATGCACGTCTTCCATCTCAACGACTACCCCAACCTGCCGCGCGAGACGATCACCGACGCCGACCGGGTCTATCCCGGCGACGGCGTGGCGCCTCTGGTCACACTGCTGAAAACCTTCACGGCGATGGGCTACGACGGCGTCCTGTCGCTGGAACTTTTCAACCGCGATTACTGGAAGCAGCCCGCCGCGCTGGTGGCCAAAACCGGCCTTGAGAAGATGAAAGCGGTCGTCGCCGCCGCCACGGCTTGACGACGGAGATCGGCCATGCGCCAAAGTAAGACGGTCGGCGTCCGCGTGCTTCTTACGGCGACGGTCTGTTTTCTGAACGTCGCGTCGGCGTTCGCCGGTGGACTGGTCGCCGGGGCGGCGGCCGTCGATATCACCAATCGCGAAGTCCTGATCGTCAACGATCCGCTCTACGCCAAGGCGTTGGTGATTAAGAACAACGCGGTTTCGCTCGTCTTAATCACCGTCGACGCCGTCGCCGTCGCCGAGATCGGGTCGATTAAGAACGACTACGTCGCCAACGTGCGAACGCGGCTGAAGAAGGATTTGGGCATCGAGCCGGCCGGGGTGGTCGTCAACGCCAGCCACTGTCACGGCGTCGTCTGCGACGACGTCGAAGACCGCACCGTCGAAGCGGTGAAGAAGGCCGTCGCGGCGCTGGAGCCGGTCGCTGTGGGGGCGGGCGTCGGCTTCGAGAACCGGGTGATGGAGAACCGCCGGCTCTTGCTGAAGAACGGCAAGGAAGTCGACGTCCGCCACGCCTACGCGCTGCCACCCGACGAAGAGGTGGCGGGCGTCGGACCGATCGACCCGCAGATCGGCCTCTTACGCCTCGACCGACTCGACGGCCGAACGCTGGCGGTCGTCTACAATTTCGCCTGCCACCCGATCCAAGGGGCGTCGAACGGCGGCAACACCGCCGACCTGACCGGCTTCGCGTCGAAGGTGGTGACCGACAATCTGAGCGACGGCGCGGTCGCATTGTTCGTGCAAGGGTGCGCCGGCGACGTCAATCCGGCGATGTACAAAGACGTCAACGCGCCGCGCGACGCCGAACCACTTGGCGCGATGCTCGGTCTCAGCGTCTTGAAGGGCGTCCGAACGATTAAGACGAAGGTCGACGACCGCCTCGTCGTCGTCAACGAAAAGCTACTCCTACCGCGCGGCGACCTGGCGGCGCGCATCGATTCGTTGAAAATCGAGCAGGGAAAACTGCTGCAGTCGCTCAAGGGGACGAGCCTGAACTTCAAGACGTTCCTGCCGCTGGCGGTGAAGTACGGCTTGGCGCCTGAATTCCCGTCTTACACCTCGCATCGCTACTTGCAGGACAAGGCGATCGGTCGGGCCGACTGGGAAAAACTCGACGCCGTCAACCGCAAAAACATGAAGGACTACGTGGACAACATCTACGCGATGGAGCAACTTACGCGCGTTCAGACGAACCTGGCCCTGCTGAACAAGCACCACGAGGCGGCCTTGGCCGCCGGCCGGAAGCCGCTGGAGGTGGAGGTCGTCGGCGTGCGGATCGGCGACTTCGTCTTAATCACTTTTCCCGGCGAACTGACGGTTCCGATCGGCCTCGGCGTCAAAAAGGCGTCGCCGCACCGTTTCACCTTCGTCGCCGGTTACACCAACGGCTACATTTACTACGCGCCGACCGCCGAGCAGTTGCGGAACGTCGGCAACGCCCAGGAAGACAGTGACTGCAAACTGGCGCCCGAATGGCAGCGGATCTTTGAAGACGAAGTCGCGTCAATCTTAAAAAAGTTGTAAAACGGCGGGGTGGGATGATGCGTACACTTCCTGAACTCATCGACGACAACGACCCGGCCTGGCCGATGGTCGAGGAATGGTTCCGCGACGCGGTCGTCGAGGTCGAGGTCTTCCCCGTCGACCGCGCGACCGCTGAGACGGCGCTCGTCGCCGCGCAGGTGACGACCCGCAGCCCGATGGGCGCCGTGGTGTACCACACCGCGGGCGTGTTCATCGACGGCGGCTGGCTGCGGCTGTTGGGGGCCGGCGGGCACGCTCGCTTCGAGCGGTCGCTGCCGGGCTGGAACGCCGACCGGTCGAACCGGTTTTATCTGATCGCCGACGACGCCGTCGGCGGGTCGTTCGCCCTCAACGGCGGCGCCTTTGGCGACGACCTCGGCAAAGTCTACTACTTCGCGCCGGACTCGCTGCGCTGGGAGGCGCTCGGCGTCGGCTACTCCGATTTCCTCACATGGGCGTTGTCAGACCGCCTCGCGAAGTTCTACGAGACGTTGCGTTGGGACGGCTGGCAGACGGAAGTCGAGCCGATGACCGGAGACCAGTCGCTTTCCATCGTACCGTTTCTCTTCACGCAAGGCCCGCCGCTGGCCGAACGGTCGCGGCGCCCGGTGCCGACCGTCGAACACTACGCCCTTCAACTCGATCTGAAACGGCAGCTCGACGGAGCGTGAACCAGTCTGAGGCCGACGTTCACACTTCGACGCCGTACGCGGCGAGTTGTTCGCGCAGCGGGGCGTGGCCCTTGAAGACTTCGGCTTGGAAGCCGGCGCGGCGGGCGGCGTCGACGTGGCCGGGCAGGTCGTCGGTGTAGAAGCAGCGGTCGGGCGCACAGCCGATCTTATCGGCGGCGACCGCGAAAATCTTCGGATCGGGTTTCATGGCGCCGACTTCGTACGACAACACCAAATCGTGGAAGTAAGAGAGCGGCGGAAACCAGCCGCGAAGAAACGCGATGTGCGCCGGCGACGTGTTCGACAGCAGCACCATCCGCAGCCCCGACGCCTTCAACTTGTCTAAGATCCGGTTCATTTCCTCTTTCTGAACGAAGATGTCGGACCAAGCGCGCAACAGATCGGCGCGGGCCGCCGTCCGGCCAAGCGCCTTCTCGACGGCGGCGTGAAAGCCGGCGTCGGACAGTCGGCCGGTTTCGTAGTCGGCGAGCAGGCCGGCGTCGACCGCCTCGCGCACGTCGGCTTCGGGCCGGTTGTACACCTCGGCCACCTGCGCGATCATCCGCTCGTGCGAAAAGTCGACCAAAACATTCCCAAGGTCCAGCAGGACGGCGTCGATCGTCGGCACGGCGTTGGTCCTCTCATCTCATTCCAGGGGCTTCAAGGCGAGCGGTGCGGCGCGGACGGTCGCACCGCCGGCGAAAATCGTGACGGCCGACCCGCAAGCCTTGTCCCGCCGGGGCGGCCCCGCTTTATTCAATCCAACCGGGACCGTGAAGCCCCGCCGTCGATCTCTGTTGTGCGAAAGAAAGGAATGCCGGCAATGCGGCTCTTCGTCCCCCGCGATCTCGACGGCTTCTTCGGGTTGTTCGTCGACAACCTGGTGCAACTGCTGCTCATCGTCGGGCTTTGCACCAGCCTGTGCGGCATGACCGGCGACAAGTCTTACCTCGTCTACAAGGTGATTCTGCCGGGGGCGGCGGCGTCCATTTTGTTCGGCAACCTCTTCTACGCCTGGCAGGCGCATCGACTGGCGGCCCGCGAGGGGCGCGACGACGTCACCGCGCTGCCGTTCGGCATCAACACGCCGTCGCTGGTGGTGTTCGTGCTGTTCGTCATGCTGCCGGTTTATCTGACCACTAAGAGCGCCGAGAAGGCGTGGCTGACCGGGTTGGTGGCGTGCATCGGCAGCGGGGCGATCGAGTTCGTAGGGGCGTTCGTGGCCGAGGGCGTCCGACGGAATACGCCGCGGGCGGCGCTCTTATCCACGCTGGCGGGCATCGCCATCGGGTTCATCGCCATGTCGTTCGCGCTAAAGATTTGGCAGTATCCACTGGTGGCCATGGCGCCGCTGGCGGTCATTCTGGTGACGTACTTCAGCAATGTGCGTTTTCCGTTGGCGATGCCGGGCGGCTTTCTGGCGATCTTGGTCGGCACCGCCATCGCGTGGACGCTGACTTTCTTCGGCGACGAATGGAACACTTTGGGTCTTAGCGTTGAGAAGGTGTCGCAGGCGTGGCGTGAAACCGGTTGGTCGCCGCCGGGCTGGTACGGTGGTCCGTTGTGGGAGCTGCTGAAGAATCCTTCGGAATGGGCGGTGTATCTGTCGGTCATCGTGCCGATGGGCTTGTTCAATGTCATCGGCAGTCTGCAGAACATCGAGTCGGCCGCCGCCGCCGGCGACAAGTACGACACCCGGTCGTCGATGGCGGTCAACGGTTTGGGAACGATCTTAGGCGCGTGCTGCGGCAGTTGCTTCCCGACGACCATCTACATCGGCCACCCCGGTTGGAAGGGTTTGGGCGCCCGCGCCGGCTACTCCACTCTGAACGGCTTCGTCATTTCATTGATCTGTCTGACGGGGTCGGTGGGGTTGGTGCAGAAGGTCGTGCCGATGGAGGCGGGGGTCGCCATCGTCTTATGGATCGGCATCATCATCACGGCGCAGGCGTTCCAAGCGACGCCGTCGAAACACGCGCCGGCGGTGGCGGTCGGTCTGTTCCCGGCCATCGCGGCGTTCGCCTTCACGGTGGCGAAGGGGGCGTTTCTCATCGCGGCGGGCGTGACGATGCAGGCGCTGCTGACGGCGAAGGTCGGAACGGAAGTGAACGGCTTTTCGCTGCACGGCCTCTTAGTGCTGGAACGGGGCTACATCTTTACGTGCATGATTGTGGCGGCGGTGTCGGCCCATCTTATCGACCGGAATTTCTACTGGGCGGCGCTGTGGTCGGGGCTTGGCGGTGTGGGCACGGCGCTCGGCCTGATGCACGCTTATCAGTTGTCGGGCAACAACGAAGACTACCTGCTCGTCGGCGCGCGAGTGGCGACGGGGGCGCTGGAGTACCGCGCCTACGACGTGGCGGCCGGCTACTTCATCATGGCGGCGATCTTCTTGGCGATGGGCTGGTATTGGAAGGGACGGGGCGCGGCCGGCGAGACGGCCGACGCCGTCGTCGCGGAACACGGCTTCTAAGAAGAAGTGTGGAAGTGAGATCAACCCGCCCTTCTCGACCGGGCGGGTGGCTCACGTCCACCGCTCAATGGCTGAGCGCCCCACCGACGCCCCGGATTTTTAGGAAAGAGGAAGAAGGGATTCGACGTAAGTCATTGATGCCGAAGACAGGACTCGAACCTGCACGAGGTTGCCCCCACTAGCACCTCAAGCTAAGATTTTGCACCGCCAGAAAGCAATACGACGTATTTCACCGCACGAACCCCAGCAAAACAGGCGGCCCCGATTCGCCGTAACTCCTTGATGCGGGGCGCACCCAGGGTTCACCAGGGGTTCACGGGTTTCTTAGTCACAACCGCCAGTCTTAGAGTCTTGGAAATTCCCCCGCGCTGAATCGTACCATCCCATGACCGGCCGTTCGGCGCTTCGCCGTCGGGGTCGCTTTGGGGGAGTTTCGCCATGTCGTTCGACGCCGCCGCCTATGCCCGCCAGCATGAACGCAAACGCGGGGGGTGCTTCGGTTGGGGGTGCTTGCTCGTGTTCGCCGCCGGCGGGTTCGTGCTGATGGTCGGCGCCCTCGGATCGAAGGGGCCGGGGCGGGCCGCGCCGGCGGAAGTGGTCGGCGCGACGGGGAGCGTCGTCTACTTGTGGAACGGGAGCGACAAGGCGAAGACCTGGTTGTACGCCGACGACAAGGCGTTCAGCGAGATGGCGGCGTTCGCCCGGCACGACAACGAGGAAGGGATTCGGCAGTTGCTACGGTCGGGCCGGATCATGGTTTGCGACCGGGGCGCGAAGGCGTCGGTGGTGGCGCGCGGCTTCATGTCCAGCCGGGTGCGGTTGGCCGACGGCCGGGAAGGGACGATACCGAGCGAGTACCTGAAGGCCGCGCCGCCGCCGGAGTGATTCGGGTCGGCGGATCGGCTACAACAAGTGGGGCAGAGGTTGATCCAGCGGGCGCCTGCGTGCGAGAGGAACCGATCATGTCGACGATGGCTCCACCGGTCGATGCCGAAGAGGGATGGTTGCAGTGCCGTATCGACAAGGGGATGTTCAGCGATGAACTAGCCGTCACCTACCCCGCCGACGGCGAGGGGCGGAAGTCGGTGTTCGTCTCGAAGAACGCCATCGACGGGACGGCGGGACAGACTGGCAAGGTGAGAATCAAAGTGGTCCGCCGGAACGGGGCGCTGTTCGCGGTGCTGCCTTCCTCGAATCAGGACATCGTCACCGTGCGAGACGGGGATCTTAGTTCATGATCCTGTCGAACGTCGAAATCCATCGGGCCATCGACGAGAATCCCCGGCAATCCCCGCCGCGACGAGCGTACATGGGCGGCGTGCTAGCGACAAGACGGCCGCCATGCGCTTGATTTTTCCCAAAACTCCGGCCAAACTTGTAGCAAGTCTTGCGAACACGAATGCGGGCAAGTTGCTTTGGGGGCGGGGACGTTGGCGACGACGGCAAGGGAAGTGGCGGACTGCCTGCTGAACTATTTTTGCCGCCACGGCGACCCGATTACGAACCTCAAGCTGCAAAAAATTCTGTATTACGCGCAGGCGTGGCATCTGGCCCTGTACGACTCCGCGCTCTTCGACGACGACTTTCAAGCGTGGGTCCACGGGCCGGTTCAACCGGATGTCTATTTCGCGTTTCGAGACAACGGCTACAGGCCGATCGTTACGATCGATTGCGATCAAGGCCGAGACGAATGCGACGCTCCGGAGGATGAAGACTTTTCGGAATGCTCCGCTGTTACCGGCAAGCACCTTCAAGAGGTCGTCGACATTTATGGCGGGATGTCGGCGATCCAACTGGAAGATCAAACGCATTCCGAGCAGCCTTGGATCGAAGCGCGGGGCGGAACGCCACGAAACGAACCATCCACCGCTCTGATTTCAAAGACGACGATGCGGGATTTCTATCGAGCCAAACTGGCGTGAGTGGGAAAATCCCGAAGCCGGCGGGCGGCGGCGCCAGAGGGTCGATTCCCAAGCCGACGCCGCCGCCGCCGCAAAGAGTGTCGGTGTCGTTCCAGCACCTGACGCAGGACGGCGAGTTCAGTCTTGAGAATGCGTCGGCGAACTACCACGACGCCTTTTTCGAGCGGCTGAAAGCGATCTGCCACTTCACGAAGATGGACCTGATGACGAACAGAAGTTCGGCGTTGCGATTTCATCCGATCGAGTTCACGAACACGTCAAGGAAGGACGGCTTCTCCCATCTGAACGAGCAGCTCCGCGACGTGCCCGCGTACCAGTTCAGCGTCTCCAGCAACAAGCACGGCCGTGTAGATGGGTTCTTCATCGACAACGTTTTTCATTTGGTATGGCTTGACCCAAAGCACTGTTTGTACCGCTCCAAGGGCTGATCGGTCAGGATTTAAGGTCAAGCCGGCGGGCCGGAACGCCGTAGGCGGTCGGGTCCCCGCCTCACCCGTCGGCGTCGTAGCCGTCGCAGCAGTTGACGCCGCGCGGCGAAGAGTACGAAGGCCGTCGGCCAAACTGGCGCGGCGCCGTCGCGTTCGTCGAGCGGAAGAGCGGTCGGACCTGAATCGGCGAGGGTCCACCTACCCGGCAGTGGACGAGCCGGACGCCGATACGACGCCGGCATTACCCGCCGACCAACGCGACGATCGGACCGGCGGCGGTCGTGTCGCCGACATCGTGGACGTTGACGTGAAACCGCTGCGAGGCGTGGACGCCGATCTGGTCGGTGTCCATGAAACGGTGTTCCGACGGGAAGATTCGCGCGTCGCCCCGGTCGCCGAACGCGGCCGCCGACGACAGGTCGCCGAAGTAAAGCATGATCTCGCCCGCAAGGGTTCCCTGGGAGGTCGGCAGCACTTGCGACGTGATGATCGGGTAGCCGAGGTAGCTGTCGCGCTGGCGGCCTTCCAGCGTGGTCGCGGTGTTGCCGCCGGCCGACGCCTTCAACCGGCCGAAGATGAGCGCCGCCGCCGCCCGCGAACAGTAGAACGCGGCGGTCTCGTTGGCGTATTCCGGCAGCGCGGCCATCAGCTTGGCGAGGTCCGTGGAATCGATCTCGGCGAACGTGTCGTGGCCCGCGACCGCCGTCACCCGACCGGCGAAGCCGTTGGGGAACTTGTTCTTCAGGCCGACCATGCTGCCGAAGTCTTTCACCGTGCCGTCGCCGAGGAAGCCGCACTGGTCCTCCGTCAGAGAGAAAGCGATGGCGAACTCCTTGGCGACGTATTCAGCCATGTCGACGACCGCGTCCTGGTCGATCTCGCGGGAGAACTTGACGAGGCCGGAGAGCTTTTCGGCGACGAGGCGGACGGAGTCGAGCGTCGGCGTGGATTCGGTCGTCTGCTTTCCTTCGCCGGTGAAGTAGACCGCCGCGCCGCCCGTCCGTCGCGGCGCCCACATGGTGTCGCCGCCCATTGGCCAGAGCTGCGCGTGTTGGCGGAAGACGCCGTGCTTCTCGCGCAGTTCGATGATCGCCGCGTTCATTTCGTCGGGGACGAGGACGCCGCCCTCGGTGTTGCTGCCCGTACTCATGGCGTTGCGCAACGAGTGGTCGCCGACGCCGTTGACGAGGCACCATTCCTGCGCCGACCGCTTGTTGTAGATGGCGGCGAACGCCCACATGCCGGCGCGGTAGGCCCGCTCTTCGGCGTCCGCCCCCTTGAACGCCTGGAGCGGTTTCGACGCGCGGCGCTTCGGCGGCGCGTAGCTGCGGGGGGCGGTCGGATCGGGGCGAGTGACGGCGACCGGAGCGGCGACACGGGTGGACTTGTTGGCGAGTTCGACCGCCTTCTGACGGCGGACGATCGTCTCGACTTCAGAGGCGAGCTTGTCGAACACCCGGCTTTCGTTTGCCGAGAGGTCGCGGCCGGCCTTCTCGGCGTTGGCGAGCAGCGCGTCCATCTTACTGACGCGGACCAAACGATTGGCTTGAAGTTGGAGAACGTCCACGACGGGACTCCCGGTAGCAAGGCCTTTGCAGGCCGCAACCAACGGGAGCGGGTACACTGCGGAGTGTGTAAGTGTTTTTTTTGGACCGTGTCGAAACCAACGGAATCGAGTACTTGGTCCAGTGCGGGAAGCCAACGGAATCCCGACTTACTCTACTGTACACCGGTTCCGGTAAGATGTCAACCGATTCTCGCCTTCAGACTTTCAAATATCTTACGGCGGGAATCCAACAGCGGGCGCGCGGCTTCTTTCAGCGCGGCCGGTGGATTTCTGAAGCCGAGTTTCTCGATGTTCGCACACGCCGCCAGCGCGACGGCGCCAGTCGGTCTTAAACGCAAACTTGCACTTGGCCAGACGGTCGAACTTGCGCAAAGTGCGAACAGGGCGAATCTTACACGTTGTCGGGTTTGTTGGCGCGACTACGTTGCCGCCCCGTCTTAGTTGTGAACGGAGACGCGGCCCTCGCAATCCGCCCCCAAACCCGGCGACCCCGCCAAGCCGAAGACCCCCGAACCGTGGGACGAACCGGTCGGCGGCTCCGAGGTCCAGACGGTCGACGCGCGGGAACTGCACGGGTTCCTGGGGGTCGCTTCGGAGTTCCGCCACTGGATCAAGAACCGGATCGCGGACTTCGGCTTCGTGGAAAACGTTGACTTTGCCACCCTGGTAGAAATTTACCGGGGTGGCGAACGCAAGAACTACCACCTGACGCTCGACGTGGATCAAGGATCGGATCGAACAGTACGGGTTCGTGTATGGGGTGGACTACGAGGTTTTTGATTCCCCGGAATTGGGGGACCAACCAGGTAAGGGCGGCGACCGCCGTTCAAAGCTCTACGCCCTCACGCTCGACATGGCCAAGGAACTGGCGATGGTCGAACCGGCTCATTCGCCGCAGTCCGTCGCCCGTTCCACGCAGGGCGACGCCCGGGCGACGCTGGCCCCGGTGGAAACGTCGACGAAACCTGCGGAAATACGCGCACGATTAGCCCGCCGGCTTTACCCTAAGACCGTCAGGGATTCGACCTACCCCTCCCCCGGGGTCGTATCATTATGATACTGGTCGTTGTGTCGGGGGTGTGGGTTACTCGTCGTCGGTGGAGTTGCGGTCGCTGTTGCGTTTGCCGTCGGCGGTCGCTCTGCTGACGCCGTAGCCCGCGCCGAGGCCCGCCAGGAACGCCAGGACGGCCCTGACGACTTCGACGAGGACTTCTTTGGCGTCGGAGAAGAGGAACAGGGCGCACAACGCCAGCAGGGCCATCGCGCCGATCAATGCCAGTGGGACGATTTGCTTGTGCATCGCGGCGTTCGAGGCGGCGTTCTTCGCCTCGATCTTCGTGCGGACGGCGATCCAGCCGAGTTCCAAGTCGCGTTCGGCGTTGATGCGGGCGAGTTCGACTTGAAGGGCGAGTCGGGTCGTTTCGGGGTCCGACTCGGCGACCTGTTCGTTGGCGAACGCGATGCGGATCGCGGTCATGATCGTCGAGGGGTCGACGACGGCCGGGCCTGGCGCAGGGGTCGGTTGGTTCTGGATTCGGCCGGCCGGTTCAGTCGTTGGCCGTTCGTCGTCCGGCGGCGATGTGGGAACGGAGGTCATGAGACTTCAAGCCCTTTCGTTTCGCCAGCCCGGCGCGTTCCATCGCCCGACGGATGGACGCCGCGACGAGGCCGCCGACTTGCCTTCGAATGACCTGCCGGCAGAAGAAGATAGCGCGGCCGAGCGCCTCTTGGTCTTCGAGCGTCTTGGGTTTCGCCGAACCGGCGGTGGCGAGGACGCTGGCGGCGGCGGCGACTTTGCGGACATCCATCGCCGCTCCGCTGGAGAGCCGTGGACGCCGCCGCAATCCCGTGTGGAGTTTCATAGCCGAACACCATCCCCGAAGCTAAGGCGGCCCGTCCAGGACACCACAGCAATCGTATCCCACGCCAGCCGCGATTCCACCGCTTATCTCGACGAACCGACTGCCGGCCGCTGAACTACCGGTCGGAGCGTCTGGGGTGTCTGCCAGCGTGGCAGTTCGCCCCCCATCGAAGATCGTTGCCGTCAAACGGTTTAAGCGATTTCGACCCCATGAAACGGGCCAGTTGGCTCACCGTCGCGGCAGTTCGCCCCCCATGTCAACCGGTGGGCTGGCAACGGGTTGCGGCGTTCGAGGCGGCGAAAAGGGGCAGTTGGCCCCCCCCATGCCGTCCACCGCGACCTCTAGTCTGACAGGCTGCGAGGACATGCGAGAACTTGCGAGAACTTGCGAGAACTTCGTTCGGGTGAAGTTCTCGCAGGTAAAAGTGTTTAGCGGCATGGGGTTGCGCCAAGTGCGAGAACATGCGAGAACTTGTACAGGGACTTCGCCTCATGCGTGTGTGCGAATATGCGTGCGCCCGCATGTGTGGGGGTACGGTGCAAGGGGGCGGGCATCACTACTGTACGGGGACCGTGCGCCCGCATGTGTGGGGGTACGGTAATGGGGTCCGAACCGTGGTGCGACGCAGCGACCGTGCGCCCGCATGTGTGGGGGTACGGTGCTCCATCCACGAACCTAAGAACGGGGCGTAAACGTGCGCCCGCATGTGTGGGGGTACGGTAACAAGTCCTCGCATGTCCTCGCACTTTCCCTAAGTCGTTTCATACCAACGGCCCAACCTGCGAGGACTTCGTTCGGGTGAAGTCCTATCACGTCCTCGCATGTCCTCGCACCTAGAACCGGTCAGGATCGACGGGTTCGGCCGGTTGCAGTGAGGCTTGCTCGAAGGAATACACGAAGCTGCGGGTTCGATTGTGCAGCCGTTTGGTCAACGTGACCGTGACCACGGAGCCGGACCGTCCGTCCGTCACCTCGAAGGTCTCGTTGATGAATCGCTGAATCGCTTTCCCCAGCAGCGATTCACGGGACCGCGTCGAGGACTTCTCAGGGTCGCCGAGCTTCCTGCGGAAGATGCGGTCGGCGTCGCAGAGGCGGACCAGGGCGTTGACGGCGTACTCGAAGCCGCCGCCGTCGTTCCAGGCGGCTTCGGCCAGTTCGGCCATGTCCCGCCGTTCAGGGTCGAAGTCGTCGGCCGATTCGTTGACGTTCGATAGGAAACCGTCGAAGCCGTTCGACTGGAGTATGCCGCCGATCAGTTCGGCCCATTCGCGCGTCCGAAAGTCGATGTCGGCGGACGGCCGACCGGCGGACTTCCATTGCTCGTACATGAAAACGATTTCCGACAGGATCGCCTGACGGTTTTGCAGCACCCAGCGGACGGGACTATTGATCGTGAACCGTCGGTTGTTCGTGTTGCCTTCGTAGTACAAGTTGATCGGCACGAACCGGGGCACTAAGTCGGGCGACAACCGCGTGTGGTTCGCGGTGACGCCGAAGAGGATGGTGTTCGGCGTCACAATGCGAGAGGACTCGCCGAGCAGCCGGTAGGACAAAACGGGGTCGGTAAGACTTCGCTCCAAGCAGGCGGACTCGATGACCGGTTCGTGGCCGAAGCGGCTTGGTTTCGCGTTGTCGACGTTGATGACGGTCGCCCCGCCGCGAACGAGCGAACCGATGCCTTTCTCAAACTCTTCGTCGTTGGGATTGTAGGTCAGCGATAGGGGCAGTTTATCGTCTCGGAGAGCCGCGACGCATTGCATCAGAATCGATTTGCCGACGCCTTTCTGATTGCCGTTAAACACGGCGCCGGGATGCGTGCCGGGGAAGTGGTGGGCGACGAACGCGCCTAAGAGGAAGCCGACGTAGTTCGAGCGGTCAGCCGCCGGGTCGCGCCAGCAGAATTCCTTCAACAACGTCGGCAATAAGTCGAGCCGTTCGGCCGGCGGAATGACTTCGCCCTTATAGTACACCTTCGATGTCGGGTTGTAGCCGGGCTGAACGACGTTGAAGTCCGCATCGAAGACCGGCGTTTTAGTGAACAGGTCGAGGACGGGGAGTCGCTGTATCTGCTGCGGGTTGTTCAGCCACGTGTCGGCGTATCTGGTCGGGTATGGAAGATGGCTTTCCGAAGAACTCGTCTTGTAGACGACTTCACCGACCATCGAGAACGCGCCGGCGAACTGAGGGGCCGAGAGAATCGGGCGGCACTCTCCAGTGAAGACTTGTCGAAGCTGCCCTGCGGAACAGAAGAACGTCCGGGAGTCGGCGAGGACGGCGGTCGTCTGCCGCATCGCCGCGTCTACAGTGGATTCCCATTGGTCGATGACGACGGTCGGTCTTTCGTCCGCGATTGACTGTTCGACCGCCGGAACGCTGGCGACTGCCACGGCGGCCTGCGGACTTACCCCGCCGATCCACGCCGCAAGATCGTCGGTCGTCTCCCGGCGCTCTTGATTCGCCACCGCCGCTTCGGCCATCAAAACCGGGTCGTCGGCCGCCAGCCCCTGGTAACCTACTGGAACGGCTTGCACCGCCTTGGGCTTCCGGCCCCGCCGTTTCTTCGACCCCGGCGGCCGCTTGCCCGCCAGTTTCTCGCCGCGCACCGTGACGAACTTCCTTTCCGCTTCCTCGACCTTCCGCCATAGGTCGGCGTCGTCCCACGGCGGTTCGCAATGCGGGTTGTATTCCTTCTGCAACAGGTCGTAGACGACGGCGGCCGGCAGGTCGAACCCGCCGAGGCCGACGGCCGCCGCCCGGATCGTGGCGCCGCTGCCGTTCTCGCCGGCGACCGCGTAGCTGTTGAACCCGCCGTAGTACCGCCGCGCGGCGGCGGCCTTGTCGGTCTCGGTCCATACCGTCGGTTCGTACCTGTCCGCCAGCCTCGGTTCTCCCTTGGACACTTGGGCGGCCGGGGGGTGAACCGAAGGTTTTTCTTCGGGCGCGTCGGCGGCCTCGGCCTGAACCAAGAGCGGGTCGACGACGGCGAGCGTCGCGGGGTTGGAAAGGATGTAGGCGACGCGGTGCGGCCGGCCGATTTCCGGGGCGTGGTCTCCTTTCCGCGTAACCGTGCCGGCGATGCGCGAGATGCGGGAAGCGTTGAAAACCTTCGTGTCGATGGTGGCGGCCGTCGTGTCGAACTTCGCGGCCAGCGACTTGAGGAACCGTTCCACCAGCGACGCGGATGCGGCGTCGTTGGGCGCGTCGATGCGGTAGTAGACATGCCAGCCGTTGCCGCTGAACACGACGAGCGGCTCGGGCCAGTTCTTCGCGGTCAGGTAGGCGACGACGCCGTCCGCCACTTCACGCGCGGCGGCCACTTCCGCGTCGGTCGCGGAGACATCGGGGACGGGCCGTTTGGGGTCCACGTCGATGAGGATGAGGCGGCGAGCGTCGATCTCGGCGTCCGACGTCGTGCCGCCCTTGTCCGCCTTGATGAGCCGGTTGTTCGCCCGCGCCAGACAGTCGCGTTTCACGTCGTTGATCGTGAAGTAGGCGCCCTGCATCGGCACGGCGGGGTCGAGGGACTTGTTGACGACGGCGCGGGCGGCCGCTGGGATGTGGTCGCCGTCGTAGACCCCGGTCTGAATCTCCTTGTAGCGGTAGGACTTGGCGCTGATGAGGCGGGCCTCGAAGACCGTGCCTTTGGACGGGCAGGCCAACCGAAGAAACCGCTCGGCCTCGGCAACCATTTCGGCGCGATGCGCGAGGAACGGGGTCGTCGCGGTGGACAGGTCGTAGTCCGGCACTGTGGGCGTCGGCGGCGGAAGGCGGTTGACGGTGGCGGTCGCGGCGGCGTGCGTGTTCTGCATCGGTTCGGCGTCCATTCCTAGGTAGTGGGCGACCAGTTGCGCGGCGTCGATGGCGAGGATGGCGCGACGCGGCGGCGCGTTGGCGGTCGGCGGTGGGATGGCCCCGCCGACGAGGCGGTCATCGCTGAAGTCCCTTGAGGGCGTCCGTCAACCAGTTCAAACACGACCCATGAAGAACGCTATGCAGTATACACCACTACGATAAAATTGCCAATGCGGTCTTGCTATCGAGCTGGATGCGGACTAGAATCACTGCACTGCATCGATTTCCGGCGGCGTGCCGCACTGAACCAACGAACATGCGGAAGAGTGAGCGGGGAGATGGGGGGGGGCGGTTCAATGGAGAGCAGCAAAGATATCGTCACGGGCCAAGAGGCGGCCATGATCGCGGGAGTGTCTTACCAGACTATCAACTCATGGAGAAAGCGAGGTGTAATCGCTCCAGCGTTCATCGAGCGAACCCCCGGAACGTGCCGCTACTGGTACAGGCGGTTGGATGTGCAGGCGTTGGCAAGGCAGAAATCAAGCGTCGACCCAGCTATCGGTTGCGCAGCAACGTAGCAATCAAGCATCTAGCTCATCGAGGAATTTAAGAAGGTCCGTTACTCGCGGCCCTCTAAGGATGCGATCCAGCTTCTCAATCGATCTCTCTCTCACATAAAAAAGGATTTCACTTCGGCCTGAGTCAAAAAACCTGGCGAGGTCCGAAGCCGGAATACTGATAAGCTGCTGTTCAAAGTTAGAGGGTTCGTGAAACCAACCACGTTTGAGAAAACCAAACAAAACCGCCAAGGCGTCAGATGCGTCTGTGTGGCAAATAAACCCATTGTCGATCATCCGCCGAAATTCAAAATAAGAAATTCCGGCATGATAAGCGATTGTCTTACCGTTATCGTCCAGATGGTTGAGACCTGTCGGGTTTGCACTCATATAGGCAGCAGATATGGCCTTAAGATTCTGTTGCGATTTCAAGGCAATGGGTTTAGTTTCCTCGGAACAGGAAACACCGGGCAAGTATCTAAGATCGTCTTCCCAAAGACTTTCGCGGTAAATACCTAAGAGTTCGCACAGGTTGGCAAGTGAATCGCCCCTTGTTTTGAGGGTGCCATGCGTAAGCCACCTGCTGATGGTTGAAGGTTCGCAGCCAATCAGTTTGGCTAGCTCGAGTTGGCTTCGGCCAGAATTCTCAATTGCCTTTCGGAGGTTTCTGCGCATGCACTCCTGTTTGTGTCCGTCACCAGCATCGTTCTTGATATCTTCGGTCACGGTCGTCGCTCGGCAAAGTTGTTATTGGCAATTTCACTCTAACGGTCAGATTCTACGTCGGCATCTACGCCGCTTCAACGCCATGTTTTCACGGCCGAACGACGATTTCCGCCATCAAGCCGATGACGAAAGCGCCGTTCTGTACAGACGAACACCATGACGAATCACCTAACCCTCACGGAGACCCGACCATGACCGGTCCCATTCGAGTCTTCCCCGTCCCGGCCGTCGGCGTACCCGGCGGCGAGTACGAACTGCTGATCGGCGGCGAGTCGGGGGACGACCAGGACGTCCTCCACCCGCTCTTGGAGCGGTGCGGGCGGGCGTTGTACGACGCCGTGCTGTCGAGCGGCTACACCGATCCGGTGGGCGTGCTGCTGGACCTGACGTTCCCCGAGGCGAACCATGCGGCGATGCTACTGGCGCACCGGTGCGGACCGGAGCGGCCGGTCGTGACCGGCGCGGCACTCGACGCCTGGACCTTGCCGACCCCGGCGCCGTTGCTGGTGGTACTCCCGGCGGCCGACGTGCGGGCGATGCTGGCCGAGGTCGCCCCTCAACTTGTGGACCACGCCTTCCCGCTGACGATCGACCTGTTCCAGCACGCCCAACGGGACGCCCGCGCCGACCAAACGCTCTTCGTGGTTGGCGGGCGGGGCTGGAACATCTACGGGGCGTCGTTCCCCGCCGATCGCCTGACCGTCCTGCGCAACTAGCGGCCGGCCGCTCCCCCGAAAACCCGACGCGCGCCGCCTTCCGGGTGGAAGGTACGCGCCGACCGAACGACCGCCAGCTAAAAGGAACCGAACCGATGTCCACCGCCACGACGACCAAACGAAAGACGACCGCCAAGGCCCCGAAGAAGGCCGCCCCGGAGAAGGTCACGTTCACGGCCGACGAGTTGACCCGCGCCCAACGCGACGCCGCCGCCGAATCGCTGCGCAAGGGTTCGGCGGCGGCATGGGCCGAACAGGTGAATAGGCCGCCGCCGGCGAAGAATCGCGAACCCGAAGTCGACGCCTGGATCAAGAAGTCGCGCGACCACATGGACGCCCATCCCGAACGGTACGTCGAGGCGATGACGACGATCTTCGTCCGCTGCTGCCGCGACTACAAGCCGACCGGCCTCGGCCGCCTGTTGCCCGGCCTCGGGTACGTGATGCCGCTCCACGCCTACGCCGCGATGCTGACGAGCGAGGCGTTCGACCGCGCCAGCATCGACGGCGACTTCGTCCAGGTGTTCAGTAACGGCGGCAGTTGGACGGTCGGCCGCCTGCCCATCGGCTGGTCGTCGATCCGCCTTGAACTGGACCCGAGGGGGACGCTCGTCGGCCCGGCCGAAACCATCAAGCTGATCGCCGCCGTGAACTCGGCGGCGAATCTCGCCCGCAACATCGTCGAGGGCATCGTCTTCGACGAATACTCGCCGCTCCACGTCGGCCACGGCCCCGCCGAGTAACCCCCCAACACCCCCCCCCCACCGAAAGGAACGAAACCGATGAC